>JAPPAR010000025.1 GCA_026705445.1 Candidatus Dadabacteria bacterium | reverse complement strand
CATGGCTGCTGACCCTAAAAACCCTTCCATATCCCTATGCGGTGAGAAATGCGGGCTAGGCCCGGCGAGAAACGAAATGCTGAAGGAAATACTGCGGTTACCTGGAGTATCCGGGGATGGCGGTACGCAACCGGATTATAAGGTCAGTGATATTCCATGATGGCAAGGCTCGAGAACTTGTTGAGGAAGGGGGACATTTTACGTTTGCCTGTGGAAATGAAGACCTGATTTGGCGAACCCGGCAGTTATTAGATCGGCTAAAATTGCTTTATTCCTGCATTGGAAAACGCACAAGACCAAGCACTTTTCATTCCCACGGGTTCTCAACTTTGATGTCCAGACCGGCAAAATCTTCTGTATTGCGTGTTGCAACCAATAGATCATGAGCTTTGGCCGTTCCCGCAATCAGTGCATCGCCCAGTTGTAACACCCGACCGGACCTGCGGGCTTGAGACCGGAGTCGAGCAGCCAATTCCGCTTCTTTTCGGCCCAGTGGCAAAACATGGTCTTGCTGCTCTATGCCTGCGATAAATTCTGACAGTAAAGATTGTAAACTGTAGCGACGGTTCCCTTGTGGAAGAAGTTGCAGACCAAACTCCAGTTCATGTATAACAATCGTAGAAAGCCAAAGGTTCCCGTGTTCGGACAGGAACTCGATTACTCTCGGGCTTGGCAGTTTTTTTGTCAGTTCCGATATAACGTTGGTGTCAAGGAGATAACCGTTCATTCAAAATCATCCTCATCAATGAACGGGATTTTACGTCCGGGCTCGCGACGGTCGGGAACCGGAAGGTTTGTTCCCCGTGGCATATTTTCGACCAGCCATTTACCCATATGTTTCTTAGGCGGCTTTTTAATTTGCCACAACTTGTCGGGTACAAGAATAAAGGACTTCCGTATTCCGATACGCTGAGGACCCTCTGTCTCTGCAAGCCTCAGTATTTCGGAAAGTTTCGCTTTGGCCTCGGCTACAGTCCAGACATGCTGGCTTTTGGAAATGTTCATGGTTCTAACTCCTGTATATGCTAAATCTAGTCTAGTCTAGTATATATGCTGGGTTTTTATTATCAACAAGAATTGTTTACAATAAAAGTCTGACATGAATATCTCCGACCTGCTTACCCACATCGCAGCGATGGCGGTTACGGCCCTTGCGTTATCCTATTACCTGACCAGAGAAAAAGGCCAGAGAAAGTCGGTTGAAACTGAGTTGTCCATTATAAGAACCGAACTGGAAGAGTCAAAGAGCAAGGGTGTGCTGCTTGAAGGGGAGCTTAAGGAATCGGTCGAGGCTACAAGTGTTCTTAACGCCGAGAAAGCCTCCCTTGAATCCAGCGTAAAGGAGAAGGAAGCTGCAATTGCGGACCGTGATTCCAGGATTTCCGGGTTCGAAGGGCAGGTGAGGGAACTCACTTCACAGGTTACCGAAAAAGAAAGTCTTCTCTCAAGGCTCAGTACCACCATAGAGCAGGAAAGAAAGGGTTTCGAGGAAAAGCTGTCCATTCTGGATGAAGCGAAAAAAAGACTCGGAGATGAGTTTGAGAACCTCGGAAACAGGATTTTTGAGGATACGACCAAGAAATTCACCGATAAGAACAAGACGGATATGGAGACCCTGCTGAACCCCCTCCGAGAGCAGATAAAGGATTTCGAGAAAAAGGTCACCGATACCCACAAGGATGCGAGCAGTGACATGGCTTCCCTGAAAGCCCACATAGAGAACCTCAAGAATCTGGGCGAGCAGATGAGCCGCGAAGCTGTTAATCTCACCACCGCCCTCAAGGGAGAGTCACAGACTCAGGGTGCCTGGGGGGAGATAGTGCTTGAGAGGGCCCTTGAGATGTCTGGCCTGTCCGAGGGCAGGGAGTATCACTCACAGCCGAGCTACAAGGGGGACAACGGCAATACCCTCCGACCCGACGTGATAGTACATCTTCCCGAGGGAAAAGACGTTGTGATCGATTCCAAGGTATCACTCACCGCTTATGAGAGATACATGTCCTGCGAGAATGAGGAGGAGAAGGGGGACTACCTCAGGCAGCATATTCTTTCGTTTCGAAACCACATAAAGGAGCTCAGTTCCAAGGGATACCAGGGTATTTCCGGAATCACGAGCCTTAACTACGTTTTGATGTTCGTTCCGCTTGAATCCGCTTTCATGCTGGCCATAGAGACCGAGAGGGATCTTTACTCTGAGGCTTTCGAGAAAAACGTGATAATCGTCTGCCCCTCGACTCTTCTCGCGACGCTTAGAACAATACACAGCATCTGGCAGTTTGAGTATCAGAACGCAAACGCCAGGGAAATAGCCGAGAGCGCCGGCAGGATGTACGACAAGTTCGTGACTTTCACTGAGCATCTTGAAGAAATCGGAAAGCGCATAGAACAGTCCGATCAGGCTTATCAGAAGGCGATGAGCAGTCTTCGCGACGGCAAGGGCAACCTCGTGAAAAGAGCCTTGGATCTCAGGGAGTTAGGAATAAAAACCTCGAAGGAACTTCCCCAAGATTTTTCGGAGAGGTCCGAACTCTCGGGATACGCGGTTTCTTCCGGCAAGGAGACGGACGAGGGATTATAGTGATCCGTCGTGTTTAGAAAAAAGAGGGGAAATCGTGTACGATTCCACTTCCTAAATTCGATATCTAGAGAGGTAGCATAGATTGTTTGAGAATTCTATTAAAGGCAAATGGGCTCTGGTGCTCGGTTCTTCAAGCGGCTTCGGGGAGGCCTGCAGTCTTGAGCTTGCGCGCCGGGGAATGAATATTTTCGGCGTCCACCTTGACCGCAGGGGCACGATGGCGAAGGTGGAGAGCATAGTTGAGCAGATAAAAGCTACGGGAAGTGAAGTGAAGTTCCATAACGTAAACGTGGCCGACGCGCAGAAAAGACAGGAGGTCATTGCGGACATAAAGGACGTGGTGCAGCAGGATGGCTCCCAGGTAAAGGTGATGATACATTCCGTTGCCTTCGGGACGCTAAAGCGCTACGTTGCGGATGAACGCAGAGACGTTCTTAACACCAAGAACATTGACATGACCTTGGACGTGATGGCCCACAGCATCGTTTACTGGGCTCAGGATCTTGTTATGGAAGGAATAATGGGCGAGGGCGGGAGAATATTCGCCATGACAAGCTCGGGGAGTCACAGGGTATGGCCTACTTACGGCGCGGTATCGGCCGCCAAGGCCTCCATAGAGGCACACATACGGCAGCTTGCCGTTGAACTTGCTCCAAACGGTATTACCGCAAACTCAATAATGGCCGGAGTAACGGACACTCCCGCGCTGAGAAAGATCCCGGGAAACGATAAGCTCATTAACCACGCTCTCGCGGCAAACCCTTCAGGAAGACTGACGACACCGGAAGACGTGGCAAAAGCCATCGCGCTTCTCTCTCTCGACGAAGCCTCCTGGGTCACGGGTAACGTGATAGGGGTTGATGGTGGGGAAGACCTTGTCTGATAAGTCTTATTAGTATAAAGTATAAAGCATGTTAAGTTACGGCAGAGACAGGGACTGGGATTTAGGACTTCTTCTGCTAAGAGTGGGCTTCGGCTTCTCGATGCTTATTTTTCACGGCTACGGAAAGCTGATCGGCGGGCCCGAGAGATGGGCTAAAGTCGGGGGGTCGCTACAGACCTTCGGCATTGATTTTTATCCGGTTTTCTGGGGCTTTATGGCGGCTTTTGCCGAGTCTTTCTGCTCGGTTTTCATAATCGCGGGGATTTTCTTTATGCCTGCGACTTTTCTTCTGTCCATTAACATGATCGTAGCGGTTCTCTTTCACCTGTATCTTCCGGAGGAGTCACCCGCGGCGGGATGGTCGGGGGCTTCACACGCGATTGAGTATCTTTTCGTCTACGTAGTGTTGATGATTTCCGGCCCCGGAAAGTACAGGATAAACCTGGGCTGACGCTCTTCGTTGGTTTTTTCATCCAAACAGGTCTTGGATTTTTAAAGGCGTAAGCTATAACCATGTCCAAAAATCGTAGAATCAGTTCCTTTATCTTATTTGCAGCTACAATGTCAGTCGCTTTGGTGCTGTCCGGCTGCCAAACTCTGAATTGGAACGAAAAATGGCAAAGCAACTTTGTTGATCAAATGGCTGTGGCCAGAGACAGTCAGATGCTTAAGAACCTGGTGCGCATGCGCTATGGAACCCCACCTGTATTTACAACTGTTGACACGGTAAAGGAAAAATACGAACAGGCACCGAGTCGAATTTCATTAACCGGCGCAGTAACCAGCGTCCTTGGCTCCTCAGTAGACAATAGCGTGGGAAACGAAAATAATCTCTCAGGGCAAGTGGGGATAGGCGGCACCCGTGAAACTACCTTTCAATACAGTCCGCTTACCGGCGAGGAACTGAATGAGACCATGAATCAACGTTTGGGGCTGGAGACGGTGTTTTATCTTACCCAATCCGGGTTTTCGATAGAACGCGTTCTGGCAATAACGGTTGAGCGTTTCGGCCCTGCGTTAAATGCCCCGTTTGCATCCGGACCCACCCCGGATCATTTGCCAAAGCAGGAAGAATTCAACAAATACGAAGCTATACTTACCGCATTAAAAGATTTGAGACAACAAAATAAAATAAGATTTTTCAATATCGACCTTGATGAAATCAATGTCAGCCCTGATGAGATCTGTTCTGAGCTTTCCATGCCTACCAAAACCAAAAAAGAAGAATCGCAGACGAAATTAATAGCCTGCTTTTTGGATGACAACTTTGATTGCTCGTGCGAAAACAATAATGACCCGCAATGGAAAGAGTTGACGAATTTTTTGAAAATTGAAGATGGAAAAGGAATTTTAATGCTGACCGAATCTGAAACCAAGTCCAATTCCGAAATAAAAGTGAGAACCCGCTCACTGTTCGGAATAATGCACTATCTGTCGCAGAACGTGAAAGTACCCGACGGGGACAGGGAAATAGTCAAAATCTCAAAGATCAGGAACGGCGAAGGTTCCGGGGAAGAAGGCGAAAAGCAATATGGTTGGGGCGACAGTCCCGCTGGACAGCTATTCAAAATCATGTCAAGCCATACGCAACCTCAGATGATTTGTTCAAGTCCCCGAACTGATGGAGACTGCGCTTCGGTTTTTACCAGACATAACGGTCACTGGTTTTACATCGACGCCAAGGATCATGACAGCAAGGCGACTTTCGCGCTGCTAACGAAGTTATTTGAAATGCAAATCTCTGGCAGGGACACGAATCGAAACTTTTTTTTCCCGTAAACTTATCCATGTCAGCGGAAAGATAAGGGGGTTTGTGTGAAGCGCAGGTAGGGCAGTGCGGGATTCAGAAATCGGCAGGCATCCGCTCTGGATAAAGAAAGCGTCGGCGACGCATTACTCTATGTCGTCCGGTACCTTTTCAAGATTCGTTTTTATTACCCGAAGGAAGTTTTTCCCCATTATTTTTTCCACAACCGCCCTCGGGTATCCCTTGCCGAGGAGATACTCGGGGAGTGCCGGGAGTTCGGATATATGTCTCATTTCCTCTGGGAAATCATTTATCGGCGCTCCGTCCATGTCGGTTCCCACTCCCACGTGATCCTCGCCGCAGACGCCTATAATCTGGTCTATGTGGGCGTATATGTCTTCGAGGGTAGCGTGACCCTCTCCTTTCCTTAGGAATTTCCCGTAGAAGACAACCCCGATTACCCCGCTCCTCTCGGAGATGGCGCGAAGCTGCTCGTCACGCAGGTTTCTTGGATGATCCACAAGCGCTCTTGAATTAGAGTGGGTCGCAACGGGTATGAGATCGGTTAGTTCCACGCTTTCCCAGAAACAGCGTTCGTTAAGGTGGGAGAGATCAAGCGTGATTCCCAGGGCGTTCATCTGCCGCAGAAGCTCTTTTCCCTGCTCGGAGAGTCCTTCGCTGCTTTCGGGCCCGGAGGCGTAGATGTTCCTGTTGTTCCAGGAAAGGCCGATAGCCCGGACGCCCCTTTTTTGGTATTCAAGAAGATGCTCCGGGTTCAATACGGGGTCAGCTCCTTCCATGAGAGTGAAAAACCCGATTTTTCTGCCTTCCCCCAGTTTGTCTATGTCTCCTCTGTTTTTTATCTGAAAAACGCTTTCTGAGTGTTCGCTGTATATCTTGTCGTAGAGGTCAAGCTGGGCCATGGCTTCTGTGACGGAACGCGCTGGTTTGTGCTTCGGGTGTATAAAAACGGTGTTGAAAACAACCCTGGTCCCGCTCTGTCTGAGCCCGGGCAGGGTTATCATGCAGGGAACCTCGGGATTCTCGAAGTCCCTTTTGTAGTGGCGCATGTGAAAGGCTATGTCCTGGTGAGCGTCGATGGTGAAAAAATTAGCCGGGACGGGCGCTCCCCATCCTCCTCCTCCCGGAGTCTCGATTCTCACAGCTTCTCCTGCCTTTACCGCAACAGAGCATTTCGCGGGCAGCTTTTCCTCTTCCCCACCCGATACAAGCGTGTTCCGCCCGCTTTTCCCTTCTTCTCCGCCTCGGGCTCCCCAGGGCCGCTTCTCCCTTCTCTCGGTTATGAGGGAGATATGGGAGTCTTCGAGGAACCTGTACTGCCTTATGATTCCGTCCCCGCCCGGGAACCTGCCAGGGCCCCCTGACCCCTTTCTTACGGAATATGATTCCACCATTACGGGAAGCTCCCTCTCGATTGCCTCAACGGGGGTGTTAAGCGTGTTTGTCATGTGCGTGTGCACAGCGTTCGCCCCGTCCGCGCCCGACCGTCCTCCCATTCCGCCGGCTATGGTTTCGTAGTAGGCGTAGGAGGCATCGGAGGGTGTGTCTTGCGGCGAGCCGAACGCGAGGTTGCTCATTGTTCCCGCGCTTGCCGCCTGTATCGTTTCGGGTATTGCCACCGCCAGCGCTCCGAACACCACGTCCACTATCCTTTGGGACGTCTCTACGTTTCCGCCTACGACCGCGCTCGGGTACCTGGCGTTAAGAATCGAGTCCTCTTCGACCCTGATCTCAATCGGCCTCAGGGTTCCCGAGTTAAGAGGCGTGTCTTCGCCCGAGAGACACTGAAAACAGTACAGAACCGCGGAGGTCGTTACGCTCAGGGGGGCGTTAAGGCATCCTTTTACCTTCTTCGAACTTCCTCTGAAGTCGACCACCGCCGCGTCCCCGCTTATCTCTATCTTTACCCGTATCGGTATATTCCCCGTTCCCGCCCCGTCGTCTTCAAGGTAGTCAATAAAGACATAATCCCCATCCGGTATTTTCTCTATGGCACCCCTAACGAGCCTCTCCCCGTAGTCAAGAAGTCCGGAAGCGGCCTGGTTTATTTTCGAAAGAGAATATTTTTCGAGAAGCTCCCGCATCCTTTTCTCCCCGGTATCAAGCGAGGCTATCTGCGCCCGAAGATCCCCTTCTCTTTCCTCATGATCCCTGGTCGAGAGAATTATTTCCTGGAGCAGGGTTTCTTTCAGTATTCCTTCTTCCCGTATTCTGGTCGGGGGTATTATGATTCCCTCTTCGTGGATTGTCGTTGAAAGCGGCATGGACCCCGGGGTGTCGCCCCCTATGTCAGCGTGGTGGGCCCGCGAGGCGAGCAGAAACTCGGGCTTCCCATGAACGAACACGGGCGCTACGCACGTTACGTCGGGAAGATGCGTTCCGCCGCGGAAAGGGTCGTTAAGTATGAAGACGTCTCCCGGAGAGAGGTTCTCCGTCGCTACCGATCTTGCGGCAAACGACATTGATCCCAGGTGTATGGGAATATGGGCCGCCTGGGCGATCATTTCTCCGTCTGAGTTGAATATGGCGCAGGAAAGATCCCTTCTTTCCTTTATGTTGGGGGAGAATCCCGCCCTTACGAGAACAGAACCCATTTCCTCGGCGATTGTTCCGAGAAGATTGTTGAAGATCTCGAGCTCGAAAAGTTTTAGTTCCATACGGGCAAGATAATAACCAATTTTGAGGATTGCCCGTGTGAGAAGCAGGATTCGGAGTGGCAGTTGAGTCTCGCGGCTTTAGGAGATTGCGCTTTTTAGCGCTTCTCCCATCTCGGCCGGGCTTTTGCAGGTGGTGACTCCGGCGCGCTCGAGGGCACGGAACTTGTCCTCGGCGCTTCCCGAACTCCCTGAAATAATGGCTCCGGCGTGGCCCATCCTTTTCCCCTTGGGCGCCGTGGCTCCCGCGATGAACGCGGCTATGGGCTTCGTGAAGTTCTGGCTTATGTATTCGGCCGCCTCTTCTTCGTCAGACCCACCGATTTCCCCTATCATTACCACCGCGTCTGTGTCCGGGTCGTTCTCATAGAGCGAAAGCGCGTCGATAAAGGTGGTTCCGATAACTGGATCGCCGCCTATGCCGATGCACGTGGATTGTCCTATGTCGAGGTTAGTAAGCTGCCATACGGCCTCGTAGGTGAGAGTTCCGCTTCTTGAGATTATTCCCACTCTTCCGGGTTTATGTATGTACCCCGGCATTATCCCCACCTTGGCCTCCCCGGGGGTTATAACGCCCGGGCAGTTGGGTCCCACGAGCCTTGAGTCAGAACCCCTCATGTACTCTTTTACCCTCACAACGTCCAGGGTGGGTATTCCCTCGGTTATGCAGATTACGAGCTTGACGCCGGAATCAAGGGCCTCCAGCATCGAGTCCATAGCAAACGCTGCAGGAACGAACACAAGGGACACGTCCGCTCCGGTTTCCCGCACCGCCTCGGACATGGTGTCGAAAACCGGGAATCCCTCGACGCTGTTTCCGCCTTTTCCCGGGGTGACGCCGCCAACGATGTTGGTTCCGTACTCGCGGCACTGGGTCGCGTGGAAAAGCCCGGCGCTTCCCGTTATCCCCTGCACGAGAACTTTGGAGTCTTTATCTACAAGAATGCTTATTTTTTCGGTTCTCCCTTGCGAGCTTCATTGTTTCTCAAATGAGGGGGAACTATAACATGCCTGTCTGTTTTTTCAAAGTCCTCTGCTCCGGGTCTGCAAAGATGGCAAAGGATATCCTGCAGTCCTGAAACGGCTTTTTTAGAAGGGTGCTCCGCAGCAGTCCTCAGAACATTGTCGCCTAGTTCGGGGGAGGGCTGGTTTATAAGCGGTTTTCTGTGAAGGATGCACTGGTTCTTTTAGGACTTATCGTTTCGTATCATGCTAAAATTACTTATAAATTGTTGCAATGCCCGTTCATGGCCAAGCCACCGCCCAGAGCGGGCGGAATGATACAGATATATAAAATCAGCTTTCCCGACGGATCGGCTTACGTCGGGCAGACAAGACAGCCGATTTTCTCCCGACTCGCGCAGCATCGGCGGTCGAACCCATGCAATTCGATTCTGCACCGAAACCTTCTGATAATGAAGCCGACTGTGGAAGCTCTCTCTCGTCACCGCAAGCAGGAGATTGCCGACCGGGAAGAAAGAAAGTGGATCATGGGACTTGAGAAACCGATAAACAGATATATTGACGGGAAGCAGATCAACGTGAATCCCGAAGCGCCGTCGTTGCGTGACAACAGGTGGCCTAAAGAAAGAAACCGGCGGAAGAGGCCCAAGTATCCTCGTAGGGACAGCGGTTATCACGTTTGTTCCTGGTGTTGGCGAAAACTTCCAGTGTCGGAATTCTATTCGGACTGCTGCAGGTCGGTTGGTCTCTCAAGCCGGTGCAAGAGATGCGCTGAAGCCGAGAGCAGGGCCCGTCGAGAGGCGATAAGAAAAAGAGAAGATACTTCCGTCGCTTATTTCCAGACGAAGCTAGCGTGTCAGGCACTGCGGACGACGAAAACCCGACCGGTGGTTAAAGTTGTATGAGAAATAAAAGAATACCCGGGCATGAATCTCGGGACCCGGTGGAACTCTATTCTATATTCTGAATCTGTTCCCGTATTTTCTCGAGTTCAAGGCGTACGCCTATTGTAAGGTGCGAGATCCCCGCGTCCTTGCATTTCGCCGATATCGTTCCCGCCTCCCTGTTCATTTCCTGGACCAGAAAGTCAAGCTCCTTCCCTACGGCCCCCTTTTTCCTGGCGGTTTTCCTGAACTTTGAGATATGAGCCTCAAGCCTTACGATTTCCTCGTCAATCTCGCTTTTCTCCGTGATTATTGCCGCGGCTTCCTGGGAGATAATGGGATCGTCCTTGTGCTTTGAGGAGAAGATTTTCTCGATTTTCTCCTTAGTCTTTTTGTCGGATTTCTTTATGAATTCCTTCCGTTTCTTCTTTATGCCGTCAACAGTCTTTCTTATGACCTCCAGACGCCCGAGTATGGATTTTTCAAGTTTCTGCCCCTCGATTTCCCGGCTTCTGTTGAACTTTACGAGAGTTTTTGCGACCGCTTCCTTGATTCTGGCTTCCGTCTCCCTTGAGACCTCTGGTCCGGCGTGGCTTTCAAAGGAATTCTCCATCATGAGCAGGTGCTCAATTCCTATCTCCGTTTTGAGCCCCAGGGCGGAATTGATTCTTTTGAGGGAACTGTGATTTTCCCGGAGAACCTTTTCGGATAACCGCTGTCTTTCCTTTTTGTTTGTCTGCACGGAAAGCCTCAGGCGGAGCTTACCCCTCTGAATCGAGTTCTTCAGCCTGTCTTCAATGGAGGTTTCCATGTGGAGTAACGATTCGGGAACGCTGGCCTTGACGTCAAGGAACCTGTGGTTCTCCGAACGCATGTCCACCATGATCTTTCCGATCTCCGTGCTTACGGATGATTCCGCGAAACCTGTCATGCTTTTCATGATAGTTCCCCCTTTTTCCTGTACCCGTTTTCTTTTTTCCCAAGCAGGATACCCGCAACGGGTTCGGCTTCGCAACCGCCGCCGGGTGTGCAGAGAAAACGCGGCGCACATCGCCGAAACTTGCCTGCGCCATTTTTCTCGTTTAACTTCTTACTTTATTCACAGGATCTTCAGTTCCCGCTCCATGAGAAAAGCTTATCTTTTGGTTCTGCCATTGCTGCTTCTTTTTGCTTCCTGCGCCATTCCCGTGCGAAGTCAAGACGCAAGAAGGCCGCAGCCGAGAGTTTCTGCCACCAGCGTGGTGAACTCTTTTCTCGAGGCACTTAAGGAACGGGACTTTAAATCCGCTTACGAGAAGATCCATATATTCAGTTCGGACCGCGAGGGTTACGTGAGCAGGCTCGAGCTTCTTTACGAGCGCTACGACATCAGGATAGCTGACTACAGGGTCCTGGCGACCCAGCTTTTCAAGGACACCGCCATAGTGGTCGCGGAAGTGGAGGTCGACTACAGGGAGCCGGGCGAAGACAAGCGTCAGAGGGCCAGATACACAAACCGCTACGATCTTTCCATACCCGAAAAAGAATGGAAGATAATGAAGGACGAGTGCATTGAGAACTGCAGTTACGGACCGCAGGGCGGAGACGGAGGAGGCTAAAGTGATAAAGGTTGCGGTAGCGGGGGTGTGCGGGCGTATGGGAATGAGCGTGGCTTCACTCGCGGGCTCAGACGGGGATATCGAGCTTGTGGGGGCGACTGAGGCGGCGGGACACGTTTCGGTCGGCCGGGATCTAGGGGATCTTGTCGCGGGCGCGGGGCCGGGAGTAAGCGTGAGTGACAGCATTTCGGAAGCGGCCCGGGACTCGGACGTCATAATTGACTTTACCGTTCCCGAGGCGACCCTTGCCCACGCCGAATATTCGGTCCGGAACGGAAAGTCGATGGTCATAGGGACAACAGGCTTTGAGCCCGGGCAGAGGGAAGAGCTCCTTGGGATGCTTCGGCGGATACCGTGCGTTTTCTCTCCCAACATGAGCGTCGGGATAAACGTCCTTTTCGAGATATCGAGGCAGGTGGCTTCTCATCTGGGAGAGAGCTACGACGCCGAGATTTTCGAGGCCCATCACAGGGGGAAAGCCGATTCTCCCAGCGGAACGGCAATCGCGCTCGCAGAAGCGGTCGCCGCCGGTCTCGGATCAGAACTCGAAGACGTGGCAAGATACGAAAGGCACGGACGGATAGGGGCGAGAGGGGAAGGGGAAATAGGCATCCAGACGCTTCGGGGAGGAGACGTGGTCGGGGACCACACCGTCATGTTCCTCGGCGACGGGGAGAGAGTGGAGCTTACCCACAGGGCGACCAGCAGGGAGAACTTCTCTGCGGGCGCGATTCGCGCGGCGAAGTGGATTCCGGGAAAACCTCCGGGGGTCTACGCTATGAGGGACGTGCTCGGATTCTGATCCCGCCGCGTTTGTCCGCCATGTACCAGTTCAGGCTTATCGAAAAGGAAAAAGGCGGTTCCGCCAGGCTGGGGGAAATCCGCACTTTACGCGAAACGGTCAAGACTCCGGCATTCATGCCCGTGGCGACCCAGGGAGCAGGCAAGGCCATAACGCCCCTTGATCTTCGCCGTCTCGGTTTCAGGGCTCTTATAGCAAACGCCTACCATCTCTACCTGAGGCCCGGCACGGACATAATAAGCTCCCTCGGCGGACTTCACCGCTACATGTCGTGGGACGGCGCGATCGTCACCGACAGCGGCGGCTATCAGGTCCTGAGCCTCGCGAAAAGCAGGAAGATAACGGAAGACGGGGTCTCCTTCCGCTCCCACATAGACGGAAGCGAGCATTTCTTCTCCCCGGAGGTCTCAATAGCCGTTCAGGAGGACCTGGGCTCTGACGTGATGATGTGCTTTGACGAATGTCCGGCCCATGATTCCCCCTACGAGTACATGGAGAAGTCGGTTTCCCTTACGACGCGCTGGGCGGGGCTCTGCAAGCAGGCGCGGCGGGACCCCTCCAGGGCCCTTTTCGGCATCGTGCAGGGAGGGGTGTACGAGGATCTTCGGGCGCGCTCGGCGGGCGAGCTTGTGGACATAGGGTTTGACGGCTACTCGATAGGCGGGCTGGGGATCGGCGAGTCAGGCGGGGCGACTTTTGAGATTACCGAACTCTGCGCCGGGCTTCTGCCCGAGGACAGGCTCAGGTACCTCATGGGCATCGGCAATCCGGGCGACATAGTGAGGGCGGTAGCTCTCGGAGTCGATCTTTTCGACTGCGTAATCCCGACCCGCAACGCCCGCAACGGCACTCTCTTTACAAGCCGGGGAAAAGTGGTTATAAAAAACTCCCGTTACGCGTACGACAGCTCGGCTCTTGATGAGGATTGCGGCTGCTACACGTGCGAAAATTTTTCAAGGTCGTATCTGAGGCATATATTCATGGCCGGGGAGATTCTCTCTCTTCAGCTGCTGACCCTTCATAACCTCTATTATTACTCCGAACTGATGAGAAGAATAAGAGAATCGATAAAAACCGGCACCTTCAGGCAGTTGTGCTCGGAACTCAGCGATGCTGAGGAGGAACAGTAATTGAAAACACTAGCTTTTGCCGCTACTTCAGCCCTTTTTCTTTTATCATGCATGCCTCCCGGGACCGGGCAGGGAGGAACGGGGGGAACGCCGTTCTCGGCCATACTCCCGTTCGTTTTAATATTCGCCCTTTTTTACTTTCTTATAATAAGACCCCAGCAGCGCCAGAGCCGTGAGCGCAAGAAGATGCTCGCCGAGGTAAAAAGAGGCGACGGCATTGTTACCACCGGTGGCATATACGGCAGGGTGATAAACGTCGACGGGGACGATCTCACGGTCGAGATAGCTAAAGGCATCAACATAAAAATGGTCCGCTCCGGGATCTCGGAGAAGACCGATTCCGGGGCCGCTGAAAGCAAATCCAAAGGGGGCGGCTGATTAGATGAAAGGCGTGTCCCGTCTTTGGATTACCGTTATCGCTCTTTTCTCTTTTCTCTGCGTAATACTCCTTACGCCTACCTTCATGGGCGACAAGCTTCCCTCGTGGTGGGGGAAGGTTTTCTCAAGCAAGGGGATAAGCCTCGGGCTTGATCTTGAGGGAGGGATATTTCTTCTTCTGGGAGTGGAGACCGAAGAGGGCGTGGAGCAGGAGATGCTCATAGTCGAGGAGTCCCTGGTATCGAAATTCAGGCAGAACAGGATTCTCGTTAAGAACTCCTCTGTTTCGGACGGAACCCTCACGATCGGCCTTTTCCCGGGCGCGGATATGGACAAGGCGCTTGAGGTCGCGCGCGACGAGTTTGAGAAGGTGGCGGATATAAGTTCCGACGGCTTTCTGGTCAGGCTCTCGATAAAACCGTCCTACGTGGACGAGCTTGAGCGAAACTCAATAGAGCGGGTTCGCCACATAATAGAGAACCGCGTTAAGGATTTCGGCCTTGTCGAGCCGAGCATACAGAAGTCAGGCGAAGACAGGATCCTGGTGCAGGTGCCGGGCGCTTCCAAAAAAGACAGACAGAGAATAGTTAACCTGATCAAAAAGACGGCCGTTTTGGAATTCAAGATCGTAAGGGCGGCCGGGGTGTCGCAGGAGAACCTGCTTGCCGCCGCCGAAGCCGGGACCAAGAAGCAACTCGCGGAAAAAGGCCTTGTCATCCACGAGGGAGACACCGGGAACGAGAACGAAAAATTTTTCCTCACTGAAAGGCTTGCGAGCGTGACGGGGGAATATATCTCGGATGCCCGGATAACGTTTGACAATTACGGAAACCCCGCGGTCGGGTTCACGTTCAGGGGGGAGGGCGCGAGCAAGTTCGGAAAGCTTACCGAGGCTAACATCGGCGAACGTCTGGCGATAGTTCTTGACGGTGTGATAAAGTCGGCTCCCACAATCCAGGACAAGATAACCTACCAGGGCACGATAACCGGCACTTTCACCACGGAGGAGGCAAAAGACCTCGCGCTTATCCTTAGATCGGGCTCCCTTCCGGTTCCCGTGAGGGTCGAGCAGGAAAGGACCGTAGGTCCTTCCCTGGGGCAGGACTCGATAGAGAAGGGAAGATTCTCCATGATCGTCGGCGGCATACTTGTTCTGGTGTTCATGGTCTTTTTCTACAGGATGCAGGGTGTTGTAGCGAACGCCGCGCTTGTGCTCAACATACTTTTCATAATGGGTTTTCTCTCCGCTTTCGGCGTTACGCTTACGCTTCCCGGCATAGCGGGACTCGTTTTGACGCTCGGCATGGCGGTTGACGGAAACATCATCATATTCGAGAGGATAAAAGAGGAACTCATGGCGGGCAAAACCGCGGTTCACTCGATTGAAACGGGATACGCGAGATCCGTCTGGACCATACTTGACGCGAACGTCACGACGCTTCTCACGGCGCTTATACTCTTCTGGCTGGGCACCGGTCCCGTAAAAGGTTTTGCGGCAACGCTTTCAATCGGAATAGTGTCGACCGTTTTCAGCAACCTGATTGTGGCAAGAGTCTTTACGAACATGCTTTACAGAGACAAGAACCTAACGGAAGTAAGTATCTGAGGGTGCACGAGTGCGGATTATAGGAAAACTGAGTTACGATTTTGTGGATAAGATGGGGGGTGCGATGCGTATTTCCATCGCGCTCGCGGTTATCTCCATCGCCTCCCTTCTGTATCACCAGGGCCCTAACTGGGGAGTAGAGTTCACCGGTGGGACGGAGATACATATAAAGCTCGCGAAGAGCCTTGAAACCGAAGTTCTGAAAGGTGCGCTTGCCGAGAATGGTTTTCCCTCGGAATCGGTCCAGCGCTTCGGCCTTCCGGGCGACAACGAGCACCTGATACAGTTTGCGCCGGAACTTGCGACTTTTGACCAGATAGGAGATTTTCAGAAAAAGCTGGAGGACCTCTTCGCCACGTCAGAGAATTTTGAGGGAGCCTCCATCCAGAGGATAGACTACATAGGTCCCAGGGTGGGTAAGGAGCTCATAACCAAGGCCCTTCTGTCCATACTGATTGCGTGCGTCGGAATACTCGCCTACCTGGTGTTTCGGTTTGAATTCGGTTTTGCCGTGGGGGCGGTTATCGCCCTTATTCACGATACCCTTATAACTGTCGGGGCCATATCGCTCGCGGACAAGGAGTTCACCCTTGCGATCGTAGCCGCGCTTCTGACCGTGATAGGTTATTCGGTTAACGACACAATCGTCATATTTGACAGGATAAGGGAGAACATGGGGAATTTCCCCGAAAAGGGCTTCAGGGAGCTTGTTAACGATGGAATAAGCCAGACGCTCTCGCGTACGTTGCTCACGGCTATAACGGTATTCATAGTGCTCCTTCCGCTCTTTTTCCTCGGCGGCTCGGTAATACACGATTTCGCGTTTACTCTTATGGTCGGGGTCGTTATAGGAACCTACTCGTCGGTTTTCGTGGCGAGTGCCTTCGTGGTCTACTGGAGAAAAAGGAAGGCGGCCGGATAGGAGCCGCGCTTTGGCGGATGTCCCGTCAAAGGCTCCATCCGCGCTTTGATAATCGCTCCCATAACGGTTAAATATTTTTCCGTTTTGTTTCTTAAAACACACAACTCGTTCATATTATGCAGGAAGCGCTTGAGCAGATAAGAAACCAGATAGATTCTGACCTTGAGGGGGTCTCTACGGAGGCCGATCTCGTCAGGGTGAAGGCAAGCTACGTCGGGAAGAAGGGATTTCTCACGCAGCTTCTGAAATCCATGAAGGACCTTCCCGCTTCCGAGCGCCGCCAGGTGGGCATTCTCATAAACGGAACCAAAAATGAAGTCGAGGATCTGATTGAGAGAAAATCCGACGAGATAAAGCGCAGAGCGATGGATGAAAAGCTTCTTGAGGAGGCAACCGACTTCACTCTCCCGGGGCGTGGAATGCCGGTCGGAGCCAAGCATCCCATAACCCAGGTGATGGAACGCATCGTCTATGATTTTGAGAGGATGGGGTTCGAAGTCGCCGAGGGTCCCGAGGTCGAGCTTGACTACTACAATTTCGAGGCGCTAAACATACCGAAAAACCACCCCGCGAGGGACATGCAGGACACTTTCTACATAACTGATGACATGGTCTTGAGAACCCATACCTCACCGGTGCAGATACGGATCATGCAGACCCAGCAGCCTCCCGTGAAGATAATAGCTCCCGGAAAGGTTTACCGGTGCGACAGCGATGTTTCCCACACCCCCATGTTCCACCAGATAGAGGGTCTTCTCGTTGACAAGGGGATAACTTTCGGAAACCTGAAATCCGTCATAATTCAGTTCGTGAAACTCACTTTCGGCGACAATACGAACGTAAGGTTCCGCCCGAGTTTCTTTCCCTTCACCGAGCCCAGCGCAGAGGTGGACATAGAGTGTCAGATATGTTCCGGCAACGGATGCAGGGTATGCAAGGGCACCGGCTGGCTTGAAATAATGGGATGCGGAATGGTCGACCCCGCGGTTTTCTCGAGCGTTAACTACAACACTGACATCTATTCGGGTTTCGCCTTCGGCATGGGGGTTGAGAGAATCGCCATGCTTAAGTACGGAATAAACGACATAAGGCTTTTCTTTGAGAACGACGTAAGGTTTTTGAGGCAGTTCGTATAATTTTTTGCAGGGCCCCAGTCATGTGTGAGGCGCCGTTTTTTATGGATCGCTTCATTATTAGTGCATGAAAACCACCGGATTAAACAACGTTTCTGAGTTTAAAAAATATCTTTATATATGAGAGCAATACGAATCAGATATTAAACGAGATTCGAGAAAACAGAAAGGAGAACACCAATGGGAATCAAACCTGATCACTGGATAAGAAAAATGGCGCTTGAGCACAAGATGATAGACCCTTTTGTGGAAGGCCAGGTAAGCAAGGGCGTTATATCGTACGGCCTTTCCTCTTACGGCTACGATATCAGGGTAAGCAATGAGTTCAAGGTGTTTACCAACCTGCACAGCGCCGTCGTGGACCCTAAGAATTTCGATCCCAACTCCTTTGTGGAGATAGAGAACGATTACTGCATAATTCCGCCGAACTCCTTCGCGCTCGCAAAAACCGTTGAATATTTCAGGATACCCAGAAGCACCGTTACCGTGTGCGTCGGTAAATCCACTTACGCAAGGTGCGGAATAATCGTTAACGTCACCCCGTTTGAACCCGAATGGGAGGGATACGTGACGCTTGAAATTTCGAATACAACCCCCATTCCCGCGAAGATATATTCAAACGAGGGAATAGCCCAGGTGCTCTTTTTTGAGGGTGATGAGGAATGCCAGATTTCGTATGCGGACAAGAAGGGAAAATACCAGAAACAGACCGGCATAACGCATCCGAAAATTTCCCAGAGGTAGCATGACGGCCGCTGTCTTACGGCTGATTTTAACGCCTTAAGAGAAAAGACCGGCAATCTGTACGCGCAGGTCGCTGAGTACCATCTTCAATGCGGGCGGATCCGGCACGATGTCTCCAAGTGAGCGTTCCCAGTCCTTGCCGACGAGGGCAAGCAAGCCGTCGTCAAAAAAGTCCTCAGCGCTTGTGAACATGATGTTCTTTGTCGAGCACTTGTTCCTCAGGAAAGAACTGAAATCGGTAAAGTCCATGTCATTCTTGCGTGCGCTCAATATATGCCAGAGGTCATAGTAATCGCGAGCACGTGGTCTGACCCATCTGCTGCTTTTAAATCTGTCAACGTTTTGCAATACCGCCCGCAGTTTTTCCGCGACAACTTCTTCAAGGGAATACGTATTGATTTCCGCTTCGAGCGGTTCGTCGTAATGATGAATGATTTTTCGCCTTTGCTGGGGCCTGAGAATTTTTTCATCCATGGTGATTTCCACCATAATGCCGGTAAGCGGATAATTATGCCAAGGGAGGCGGGCCCGTATTTTGAAAGCTTCCTGATTTCCAGGGTGAGGGCGCCTTTCCTTATAGCGTTTACAGACAATATTAACGGGTTCTTTCAGGAGTCTCTGTTGAACGATCTCGCACGCTTCCCGAATGGAATTTTCCATGTTATCGCCTCTGGGAGCCGCGGGGAGTCCGGTAAAATCCAGGTCCTCGGAAAAGCGATAATCATCGAAATAACATTTCCTGAGAGCCGTACCCCCCCCCCTTGAAGACAAGGGTGTCGGAAAGTGCCGGTACTTGGCTGATACCGGCGAGAATCCAGGAAAGCAGATAATCACGTTCGATAACATGCAACGGAATGCCGGTGGACTTGTGCGCCTGCGAAATAAGGGAGTAAGCTGATTTTACCATGAGTCAATGTTCCCGGGCAGATTTTCCTGTATCATCCAGCGGCTGTTGCACGGCCCCTTTCTCGGCCCCGTGGGATCAAGCTTGCGATAGCCCTTGACGGGCAGTTCCGCAAGTTCGCTGAATTCGGAAGAATCATATCCCCAGTATTCAAGAATCCAACCCAGTCGTTTTGCCGCCGCGCCGCTCAGTCGCAGAGCGTATTCGACTATACGCTTGATATTCAGTCTGTCTTCTGTTTTGTTAAAGGCGTAAAGCACTTCCTCAAAGCCGCCGCAGTACTGTGGACGGCAGAGACCGTCCAGAAGGGTACGTTCCATATCCGTTATTGATACCAGAGTGTTGCCGATCAGTATTTCTTCCGTACCGAAGAAATGCTCGGGTTTCACCTGAATGAACCTGTATGAAGCGTTCCCGCTCTCATAACCCCTGTAGGACATTCCTCTGCCTTTAATCCCTCGAACGCGCGGGAAGGAACTTTCCGTGGTTGTCAGGACGAAAATCGTTCTCGGAATCTGTTCTGTCAAGCCGTGGTGATTCATGGCCAGCCAGTGAGAGATCGCCGCGGGGCTTGCCAGATTCATCGCGATCTCAAACTCGTGCACGGGAAAGATTCCGGGAACGGACAGTGCGAACAGCCCTCTGCGAATCGGGACTATCCAGTCATTTTGACGCAGGTGGTAAAGAGCTTCGCATAGGTACGAATCCTTGAGACCAACGCGGGGGGCCAGTTCCCGCGCCCGTTCTGTGGAGAATATCCTGTCTCCCTGGGAAGCCAGAAGCTTGACCAGTTCAATTCCGACCAGGGACTTTTTTAGACTTCTTTCGGTGTTAATTTGATTTTCTCCAATTTTTACTTAATATAATCTATCATGTTTGATATAAATAATATGGCAAAAATTAGATAATATCAAATTTTTGCCATATTAAATCTATTTCATAAAAACGCAAATTTACCTTCAAAAACATTATTCGTACAGCAGGTGATGTCTCTTGAAGTTCTGTGCGACTATGATGGTCTGAAAACAAGGATTTCGGCTGAGATAACCAGATTTGAGAGAGCAGGACTGCTCGTTGATGACCGCACAGCAGATTGTTTTGGAAGAAATTTCTGATTTTTACTTAAACTGCCGGATATTACAGACTTTTTTCTTTTTCTCAGGTATCATAATAATCACAATATCTCTAACCGGGAGGTACTTGTTTTGAGTGAGTCTCAAGAATCCGAAATAATGGGTGAATTGCGGCAGGATAACGGTTCCGGCGACGATTACACCGCCGAGCAGATAAAGGTTCTTCCGGGCCTTGAAGCCGTAAGAAAACGCCCTGACATGTATATAGGGGATACCAATTCCCGGGGATTCCACCACCTCGTGTTCGAGGTTCTCGATAACAGCGTGGACGAGTCCCTTGCGGGCTTCTGCAACCGTATCTCCGTTACCGTGCACGTGGATGAAAGCATTACGGTTGAAGACGACGGAAGGGGAATCCCGGTTGACATCCACGAAGAGACGGGGAAACCGGCCGTTGAGGTCGTGATGACCATGCTCCACGCCGGGGGGAAATTCGACAGCAAAGTCTATCAGGTTTCAGGAGGACTCCATGGTGTGGGAGTCACGGTGGTAAACGCGCTCTCGGAGAATCTCTCAATAGAGATCAAAAGGGAAGGGGATGTCTGGTACCAGGAATATGAAAAGGGAGAGGCGGTAAAAGACCTTAAAAACACCGGGAAAACGAAAAAAAGCGGAACAAAGATACATTTCAAGCCCGATTCTGGGATATTCGAGGTTAGCGAGTTCAATTACGACATCCTAGCCCACAGGATAAGGGAGCTTGCCTTTCTTAACAAGGGCCTTCGTATCACCCTTAGCGACGAGAGAACGGACAGGTCTCAGGAGTTTTTCTACGAAGGGGGGATCGTCGCTTTCGTCGAGGAGCTTAACCAGAACAGAAAAGCGCTCCATCCCGAGGTGATCTACGTCGCTGGCGAGAGGGACTCGACCGTGGTTGAAGTCGCGCTGCAGTACAACGACACTTACAGGGAAACCATATTCTGCTACGCGAACAACATAAACAACGTGGAGGGCGGAACCCACCTCTCGGGCTTCCGGACTTCTCTTACGAGGACCATAAACAGGTATGCCGAGGAGAAGAACCTTCTTAAGAACCTCAAGATGGCCATTGCCGGGGAGGACGTGAGAGAGGGTCTCGTGGCTGTCGTGAGCGTAAAGATCCCGGATCCGAAATTTGAAGGCCAGACCAAAACGAAGCTCGGGAACACTTCCGTAAGGGGTATCGTCGAGTCTTTGCTGAACGATAAGCTTCGGGTGTTCTTTGAAGAGAATCCCACTGTGGCCAGAAGAATCGTGGAAAAAACGATAGAAGCCGCAAGAGCGAGAACCGCCGCGAGAAAGGCAAAGGAGCTTACCAGGAGAAAAAGCGCCCTCGAGTCCGGATCGCTTCCAGGGAAACTGGCCGACTGTCAGGAGCGCGATCCGGAGAAAAGCGAACTCTACATAGTCGAGGGAGAGTCGGCGGGCGGATCCGCGAAACAGGCAAGAGACAGGCACAATCAGGCCATTTTGCCACTTAAGGGAAAAATCCTGAACGTCGAGAAGGCCAGGCTTGACAAGATGCTTGCCAATGAGGAGATCCGTACCACGATCACCGTTCTGGGCACCGGAATAGGGGAAGAAGAGGGCGAGTTCGACATATCAAAGATACGCTACCACAAGATAATACTGATGACCGACGCGGATGTTGACGGATCGCACATAAGGACTCTTCTTCTAACGCTGTTTTACCGCTATTTCAGAGAAGTAATAGAAAAGGGATATCTCTACGTCGCGCAGCCTCCTCTGTACCTTGTGAGAAAGGGAAGAAAGGAAACTTATCTCAAGGACGATCAGGAATACGAGGAACTTCTCGTCAAGCTCGGAGTCGAAGGCCTTGAAATTGCCTCCGGAGGCACAAACGGCCACGCAAGGCAGATCAAAGGGTCAAAGCTTTTCGATCTCGTGCAGAAAGCCATCAGGTACGGAAAACTTCTTGACCGCATGAGCAGGTGGGGGAGAAACAGGGGGATAGTTGACGGTTTCGCCAGAAGAGCCGATCTCGGCAAGACCAACCTAAGGATTGGCAACGAAGCCTCTTTGGACACTCATCTTGTTGCAATAAAGCAATGGCTCGCAGAAAGCTATCCCGACATAGTTGATCTTGACTGGACGCTTGGAGAGGACACCGAGCATAATTCAAACAGCATTGAATACGGCTTCAGGGAAAACGGAAGGATAAGCTCCTGCCTGATTGATTTTAACTTTCTTGCCTCTCCCGATTTCAGGGAACTTAGGAAGCTTGCCGAATCGCTTAGCCCGCTTTGGGACTCTGCCTGTCATATAGTTGATGATGGCGTCGAAAAAGAGATCGGAAGCCTCGAGAAATTTGTTGAGTTCATCATGGAGAGAGGGAAGAAGGGTCAGTTCATACAGAGGTATAAGGGTCTCGGGGAGATGAACCCGGAGCAGCTCTGGTCGACGACCATGAACCCCGAGAACAGGGTGCTGAAGCAGGTCCAGGTTGACGATGCCGTTGAAGCAGACGAGATATTCTCAAAGCTTATGGGCGATCAGGTAGAACCCAGAAAGGAGTTTATTGAATTAAACGCCCTCAGGGTAAGCAATTTGGACATCTGAAAATTCCCCGTTACCGCGCGCGTAGGAAAAGGGCCCTGTCCGTTGTCTCCTTACCTCAGGTTCGGGTAAACATGCTTGCGTGCACTACAGCTTCCTTGAGCATAAGAGCCTGTCCTACCATCACCCTGTCCGTCATGCGTAGCTCCGTTCCCATACCGATTCCAGGACAGGATTTCTGGTTCATGGATCCGAACCGTTTGATTGCCCACAAAGCTCTTTCCGCTGCTTGAGTTTTCAGCACCCATCAAACCCCTTTTAATGGACTTTTAACGACCAGTTAAATTAAGCCAGTTACTTAAGATTTCAGCTGTACGCAACAATCATGCCATCAAAAAAAACTCGCCAAACTAAATCCACCATTTTGCCAAACTAAATTCGCCGTTATACTAGCGTCCTGGTGTATCATCTCCCCCTCCTGCTCCCGCCGATCCCTAAGTTCTCTGCGCTTCCCCCTCCGCCTCCCCCTGGCAACCACCCCGGCACTGTGAAGACGCTCCTTTACCCAGCTGTAGCTGCGCTTGCCCCCGTGCTCTTCCACGTACGCTTCGTAAAAGTGCCTTATGTTGCGCCGAGAATAACGCTCTTCGTACAGTGCCACCAATGCGTCCACCTCTTCCTGAGGCGCCCGCAGAGGCGATCTCCTGCCCAGACGCTTGTCCACAAGGCCTCCCACACCTTCCTCACCGTAACGCACAATATAGCGGCGAAACGTCCTCTCACTCATCTCCAGCTGCGCAGCAGCCTCCTGTTGAGTCACCTTCCTCTCCTTCCATCTCCGGTATACTCGCTCAAACTGGTTCGTTCTCACCATCTGTAGATACCTGATCTGATCCATCTCCTTCCTCCTTGCTATCAAAGGAGATAAATCCAGATCACCTCAAACCGGTCAACTCACGTGTTTAAAAACCGGTCATTTAACTTACTCTCTACATCCGTTTGACAAGATGTAGCTGTATTATATAGTTCATAGATATAAGGACATGAATAATAATCGGAGGTTCGGAACAATGACGATTCATAAAATTATTGAAGATCTACAA
This sequence comes from Candidatus Dadabacteria bacterium, assembly GCA_026705445.1. Taxonomy (NCBI): domain Bacteria; kingdom Pseudomonadati; phylum Thermodesulfobacteriota; class Candidatus Dadabacteria; species Candidatus Dadabacteria bacterium. The sequence goes on along the minus strand of JAPPAR010000025.1, from coordinate 74,643 downwards.
ATCACTATAGACACTTTAAACAAGCCACACAAAGACCTACAAGCTAGGCTAGAAGCTGCAAATAAATTCTATAAAATACCACAGAATATATTTGATTTTCACAATAAGGTAACTGCTTCCGCTAAAAGAATGGAGAAAATGGCAGATCCTCTCAAAGAAATGCTTGCTACGGGTAAAAGAATAGATGAGTATTACAAAGAAATATTTGCTCCGGCTGAAAGAATGCAGGAATACAAAAAAGAATTGATAAATTCACATCTGGAACAGCTTAGGCTCACGCTTGATTATACCGACAGAATTAAGGAACTTGAAAACAGAAATTTTACTCGTTCTGATGAGCTTCCACCGAAACAGGAAGATATAAAACCAAAACGGAGAATAGGCTTCAGAGCACCAAGCGAGGAATAACATTATCTCACCCTCCTAAACCCACTTTTTTCCAGTAATTTCAAATACTTTTAGAATTTCGGGTGATTTTTGAGTATAATATATGTAAGAGGGTTTTTATTTATGTATGTAATTCCCCAAATTATACTAAAGAATTCCGGAAACTATAAGGAAACTTACGAGAAGCAGGTTGGCTACCGCTAAGGGGAAAAGCCTCTTCCAGCCGAGGCCCATTACCTGATCGTACCTGAACCTAGGCAAAGTCCATCTTACCCAGATAAAAAGGAAGAGTAAGAAAAGGACTTTGCCGATAAAGACAGCTGGCGGCAGATACCAATGTGTGTTGATATCAATGCCGAACCACCCTCCGAACGGTAAGGGATACCAACCACCCAAAAACAAACAAGTTATCATGCACGAAGCAACTATCATATGAGTATATTCAGCCATGAAGAACATTGCAAATTTCATGCTGCTGTATTCGGTGTGATAGCCGGCGACTATCTCGGGCTCGGCTTCAGGCATATCAAACGGAAGCCTGTTGGTTTCGGCAAATGCGGAAACTACGAAAACCACAAAGCCTATAAAGGACGGGATTAAGAACCACATCTTCTCCTGAGCTTCGATTATGTCCCCGAGGCGAAGCGATCCCGTTATGGCGATTACTCCCAGTATGGACAGTCCCAAAGCGAGTTCATAGCTTATCATCTGCGCCGCTGCCCGAAGGCCTCCGAGAAGCGAGTACTTGCTGTTAGAGCCCCACCCGCCGAGCACCACGCCGTATACGCTGAGCGAACTTATTCCGAGCACGTAGAGAAGGCCGATGTTTATGTCGGCTATCTGGAACCTTATGAACACGGGATCCTGGAGAAATCCGAAGAGGTCTGTGTGAACCCCCTTTCCTATGGGAATCACGGCGAGGGCCGCAAGGGCCGTAACAAGCGCGAACGCCGGGGCCATTATGTACATGGTCTTGTTCGCTTTCGGAGGAATGATGTCTTCTTTGAAGATGAACTTGATGCCGTCTGCAAGAGGCTGGAGCAACCCCGAGGGTCCAACCCTGTTCGGTCCGTAGCGGTCCTGTATGAAGGCGCTTAACCTTCTTTCCGCGAAGGTTAGATAGGCAACAACCGTCAGGACGACGAAAAAGACAAGCGCTATCTTTGCGACCGCTATTGATATCAGAAGTGGAGTCATCTGCCCGCGCCGTGTTCAAGAACTTTTCCGACGGTACCTATCCTGTCGTAGCTGATCCCCCCGTATCCGGGGATCTTGAGGCTTATGTCATCCATCACTTCCGACGCGGAGCCGTAGCTGAACAGGGCCTTGTCGAGCCGCTCCCCGATCATGCACAGTATTTCGCATGCGGACTTGGCATTCCCGGGAGGAGGCATGGCCTTTCTTATCCTCTGAACCCGTCCGGCGTCGTTCGTGAAAGTCCCGTTTTTTTCATAGGGACTTGCCGCTGGAAGTATTACGTGAGCGTGTCTCGCGGTCTCGGTGAGTCTGTAGTCGATGACGGCAAGGAAGCTGATTTTCTCAAGAGCCCGGGAAAGAGCGTACTTCTCATGGCCTGAAACCATCTCGAACAGGTCTGCCTCGATGACTACCAGCGTATTGATCCTGCCGGCAAGCAGCGAGTCAATCGTAGCTTTCGTATCGTCTCCGTTTTCCTGAATCATGAAATTCCTGGCTCCGGCGCTGTTTGGATACGGGTCGTTGCTTACGAGGTCGAATTTTTTCTCTATTTCCTCGGTTCCCACGGCGCAGATTACCGGGCAGTCTCCAAGTGTGGATGAAAGCTTCGCCACGAGAAACATTTCCTCATTTGTAAGCCCGGCTGATCCCGCAATCGCGCAGGTGCCCACGCCGCCCGACTTTATTCCCGAAAGCCTGGCACCGACGCTGTTAATCGCGTTTTCCCAAGAGGCTATCTCGTAGTCCTTACCGCTTTTCATTATGGGGTCCTTAAGTCTGGTCGACTCCTGGACCTTCTTGTAGTCGAATCTTCCCCTGTCGCATATCCAGTGTCCGTTAACTTCCTCGTTTATCCTCGGGCGTATGCGGGAGACTTCTCCTTTTCTCGGATCGACGCCCACGGTAATGTTGCACCCGGTGCTGCAGAGAGAACACACGGAGTCTGTGAATTTCATGTACCAGACCCTCTCTTCGTGAAGGTTGTCTTTGGGAAGCAGGGCTCCGACCGGGCAGATGTCAATCACGTTTCCCGCAAGTTCATTATCGAGTGTTTTCCCGGGGAAAACGGAGATCTTCTTCCGAAATCCTCTTCCTGTGGTTCCAAGTTCGTGGGTTTTTGTCACTTCGTCCGTGAAACGCACGCATCTGGTGCACATGATGCATCTGTTGGCGTCGTACATTATGCGGTCGCTCAGGTAGCTTTTCTGCCTTACCTTCTTGTTCTCGGGACCGCCGACCCTGCTGTAGCCGGGACCGTGATCGAAAGCGGTCATCTGGAGCGGACATTCTCCGCCTTTATCGCAGATCGGGCAGTCAAGCGGGTGGTTTATCAGCGTGAACTCGACGGCAGCCTTCCTGGCCTCAAAAGCTTTTTCGGTGTCCGTCTTGACCACGAGACCGTCTCTTACGGTCGTGTTGCACGCGGGGAGCACCTTGGGAACGCCTTCCACTTCTACTAGGCATTGCCTGCACTGGGCGACCACGCTCAGCGAAGGGTGATAGCAGAAGTGTGGGATCTCTATCCCGGCCACCGCGGCGGCCTGGATGACGTTTATTCCGTCGTCCACATCAAGTTCAATTCCGTCGATGGTTATCTTGGGCATAGAGAGGGCTCAAAGGAAAAAACGGTTAGCGAAAATACTATCAGAGAAAGTGCTTTTGACAAGTAAGGATTTCCGCTCTTCCGGGATGTCTAGGACTTGGTCTTCTCGTCAAAATCATCTTCAAACTCTATGTTCTTCTTGAGGTCATCCTTGGCTCTCTGAAGCTCTCTTATCCCCCTGCCGAGGGTTCTCGCGACTTTAGGAAGTTCCTTAGGCCCGAGAACTATCAGGGCGATAAACAGTATTATAAGTAATTCAGCCGTGCCAAGTCCGAACATCTTTTTTTCCCCCATGTCTAATATAACCGAAACCGGGGGCTAAGCAGCGGTTCTGCCAGTTTTTTTTGCCGGAGTCTTTATAAGAAGCGTTAACAAAGCCGTTATGAAAGACGCCGCCATCGCCACGACGAGGGAGTTATAGTAGCTCTGGGTCATGTCGAAGAGGAGTCCCGAGATGAGGGGACCGCTGATTGCGGCCAGTGAGAACGCGGTGCCGAAAACACCGAAGATGCTTCCAAGCGACTTAAGTCCGTAGAATCTTCCCAGTATAGTCGGAAACATCGGTACCCATCCGCTGTAGAAAAGGCCGAACAGAAAGCCGAACAGGTAAAGCGACCATACCTCCACGACCAACAGAATCAGGATTATTGAACTTGCCTGGAGGAGATAGCAGACAAACAGTATGCGTACATCCTTCAGGATATTTGCTACCACTCCCGAGAAGAAAATCCGTCCGATAATGCTTCCGACCCCTATGAAGGCAGGCGCCCCGGCCGCCACAAGCGGCGTTATTCCCGACCCCACCGAGAAGTTAAAAAGGTTGACTACAATAATGAGAAAAGTGTTAAACCCGAAGAAGAAGGCAGCGTACATAAGCCAGAAGCTTGAGTGTGAAAACGCTTCCTTCGGACTCCAGTCAGAAGTTCCCTTCTGTTTTGTCCCATCTTCTGAGTCCTCTCCATAAGCCTTAAGGTTCATGTCTTCGGGGCGGCTTTTCACCAAGAATGCGGAACAGAGTATCACGGTAAAGATCACGGAGAGATAAACAAGGGCGCGTTCGTAACCGAATGATTCTATAAGCCAGGTGGTAAGCGGGTTTACCAACAGCCCGCTAACCGGAACTCCCGCCGTGGCGATCCCTATGGCAAGCGCCCTTTTCTTTACAAACCACCTGCTGATGATGGTGACGGGCAGTATGTAGAGGAACCCGTCTCCTATTCCCACCATTACGCTGTAGGTTATGTAGAGTTCCCATACGTTTTCTGCATAAGCTGAAAGAAGAAAGCCGAATGCTCCTACAAGTCCTCCAAAGAAGGTTAGGTACCTCGCGTCGTGGGTGTCTATGAGCCTTCCCGCGAACACGAATGAAAAGGCCATGCAGACGCATCTTAGAGAAAAAAATGACGATCCGACGGCGTTTGAGAGACCGAAAGCTTCGTTTAAGTAAGGGAGAAATATCCCGAACGAGTAGAGAACCATCCCGTCAAGCGTTATGAGCAGGTGTCCCGCCAGAACTATGATCCATCCGTAAAAGATTTTTTTTCTAAGCATAAAATTTTTGTGTGGAAAAGGGATTTCGCCGTTGCGGGCGAATCAGAGAAGTTTCCGAAAATCGCCGTGTCCACCAAGGTCGGCGAGTTTTTCGAGGGGAAACGACTTTTCCTCTCCGGTTTTCATGTTGCGAAGCGAAAAGACTTTTTTCCGAAGCTCGTCCTCTCCGATGATTACGGAGTACGCGGCCCCGGTCCTGTTCGCTTTCCTCATCTGGCTTTTCAGGCTTTTGTTTTCATATTCGGTCTCGACCCGCATGCCCTTTTTTCTCAGGTCGTCGGCTATTTTCGCCGCTTCGCCCCTGGCCTCATCGCCGATATGGATAACGCACACGAGCTGTTTTTTCCCGGGGGAATTCTTCCGCGTCCCGGTCTTCTCAATCAGAAGCAGTATCCTCTCAAGTCCCATAGCGAAGCCCACCGCGGGGGTTTCCGGCCCTCCCATCCGCTCCACAAGAAGATCGTACCTTCCCCCTGCGGCCACGGCGTTCTGGGAGCCGAGCTTGTCCGTCGTTACCTCGAAGACGGTGTCCGTGTAATAGTCAAGCCCTCTCACTATCCTTGGGTTGAGTCTGCAGGGTATGGATTTTCCCTTGAGAGAGGAGATAAGAGCGTCCAGATGCTCGCTGCTTTGCTCCGAGAGGTAATCCTGGATCGAGAAGGGGATCTCAGACGTTATCTCGCGGCACGTTCCGGTTTTGCAGTCAAGTATACGAAGAGGGTTCGTGCCGAGTCTGTTCCGGCAGTTCTCGCAAAGAGAGTCCTTATTCGGGGAAAGGAAGTCCGTAAGGGCTTCTTTATATTGCTCGCGTTCAGCCGGTCTTCCTATTGAGTTAAGTTCAAGCTCTACGTGATCTGAGAGCCCGAGTTCCGTGATCGCAAGCCAGAGCATCGCGATTATCTCTGAATCGGCAAGAGGGTCCTTGGAACCGAAAAGCTCCGCTCCTACCTGCTTGAAGCTTCTCTGCCTTCCTTCCTGGGGTTTTTCGTGCCTGAACATCTCTCCCGAGTAGTAAAGCTTCGTCACGGGCGATTTTCTGTGAAGAGAGTGCTCTATAAAGGCCCTCACGACTCCAGCCGTACCTTCTGGTCTCATCGAGACCCATTCTTCCCCCTTGGTCTCAAAGGTGTACATCTCCTTCTGGACTATGTCTGTAGTGTCGCCGAGACCCGTTGAGTAGACTCCTGATAACTCCAGAATCGGAATGATTATCTCGGAAAAACCGAAGCGCTCGAACACCTCTCTGGTTCTACTCTCTACAAGCCGCAGTTTCTCCGTTTCGGGGTGAAATATGTCTTTGAATCCGTGAAGACGGGCCGCTTTCATAGTACGTTTTCCCGGGTGAGCAGTTATCCCCGCGGGTTCGTTAAGGTTATACGCTCTTCGATTAAAAATAAAGTTTCCGGTACTGAAGATCGCCCTTCTGGAAACACTTGGGAGAGTGAGGTCGGTGAATACCGCTGACAGCCCTGAAACCTATGGAAACCTGGGTTTTCGACCGACCTCTTAGAGCTGTTTTTCCAAGCCCGTCGCGAACAATACGGGCTTGTTGCCGAGGGAGTTAATTTGTGTTCGCTTCTTCGCCCTGAAAATCAAGATATATTCTTTGCGCTACACCCTGAGCATCGTATGTGTCAACCGCGTAGAGTCCGTCCGTTATATCTCCATTTTCGTTAAGGTCGATCGGACCCGAAAGCCCCTCGTAGTCAATGTCGTCGTTGATCGTGGTTTCGTCGGTAAGCGCCGCGGCGCAAGTAGCGTAACTGTGGCACTTTGTTCCACCTCTCGTGACCTCCTGGACTTTGGAAACATAAACGGAAGGGTCGTTGCTTCCGGCGCTTAAGGCCGCAAGGCGGAGTATGACCACCGCATCGTAGGCGTGTGCCGTATAGTCACTAAAGTTGAACCGTTCTTTGAATTCTTCAAGCCTTGTGCCCGGAGGTGGAGTTGAAATTACCTGCTTGAATCCTTCAATTTCACCGTTTTCCTCATCCACATGCGGAAAAAGATTGGAACTGAACACGAGCCCGTCCCCGACGTAATACCCGGTTCCTTCGGGGATCACCGAAGAATCAAGCAGGCCTCTGATTATCTCTGCTCCCTCACTAAAAACAAGCAGTACTATGGATTCTACATCCGGGATTTGCTGCACTGCTGCTTCAACACGTGAGACCACATCGGCAGCTGGAGGAGACGGCTCAGAGTTATAGCTAACGACCTCGACCTGTCTGCCGTCAGACATTATCTCTTTTTCGACAATTGCGGCAAGGGCTTCTCCCCATGCGTCATCACGATTCACTATAACCGTGTTGCCCCGAGCCTGCTTCGCCAGTATTGGCCCCTGAAAGAGGTCAGAAGGGGATACTCTAAAGAAGAAAGGCTGACCTCCAGCGTCAACGACGCTTTTGTTTCTATCTGTAAGGGTGGGGGAAGTGGCTGAGGGCGAAACAGCGACTATTTGATTTTCGTTTAGAAAAGGATGAACCGCCACAGAGTCCGAGGAGTATGAAGGTCCCAAGATACCTCGGACACCCATTTTAAGAAGTTCCATAGCGCTCGCGACAGCTTCTCCCGCTCCCGCTTGGAAAGAGTTCCCACTTATGATCTCTATATTTCCCCCTGCCTTGTTAATGTCGTCTTTAGCAAGCCCCACGGCTTCTATAAGAGGAGCGTTGAAATCTTCGCCTTCAGCCAAGAGCGTTCCTATGCAGAAAGTTTCCGCACAGTCCACCCCTGCCTCATCTTCTTCGTCGTCAAAGCACCCCGAAGAGGATATTCCCATAAAAACCAAAAGCAGGGCAGAACCTAAAATGCTTAGTTTTTTCACGACCATATACCTCCAATTGAAATACGAATTGCGCATCACCGAATCTCCGGTCCGTTGATGCACCTTATTATACAACAAAACGGGACTAATCGGTTGAATTCTTTGCGGCGACTTGTCGCTGAATAAAACTTTCTTTTCGTTTAATGCTTCGGGAAAGGAGGGGGCTATTCGTTTATGAGTTTTTCTTCGAACTCTCCTATGGGGATTGCGGCAAGCGTCTCTATATGGATTGTGCCCCTTGAACCGAGTTCTATTACGATTTTCGTGATCGTTTCGTTATCGGGGGCTTCCACTATGTTAACAAAGTCGTAAGGACCGAGTGCCGCGTACTGGGCTTCAACCTTGGCGCCCATTTCCTCAAGCTCCCTGTTAACCTCGTTTATTCTCTCGGGCCTCATCTTTATGGTCCTTCTGCCCTCGTCGGTGAGGTTGCTAAGCATGATGTATTTGCCCATTTTTCGTGCCTGTGCCCGGAACGTATCAGCCCAGGGCCTTGTTCAGTACCTTCTCTATTTCACTTTTCGGGACGGCGCCGACTATCTGCTCGGCGACCTCTCCGTTTTTAAAAACTATCAGCGTGGGAATGCTTCTTATGCTGAATTTCATGGTCGTCTCGGGGTTCTCGTCCACATTTACCTTTCCCACCTTAACGCTGCCTTCGTAGTCATTGGAGATTTCCTCGATGACGGGGGAAAGAGCCCTGCAGGGACCGCACCATGGGGCCCAGAAGTCAACCAGAACGGGGACTTCGCTTTCCATTACTTCCTTATCGAACGCGGAATCTATTACTTCGACTATGTTTGAGGATGCCATTTCAATCTCCTTTGGGACTTTTATGCCTATATGCTAATACCAATTTGGAATAATACAAGAAGAGGATAGAAGATGCTCCTCATCTATAGTGCCGGTTGTTCAGTCATGTATAATTTGGAAGATTTCAGAACGCACACGTGCCGTCCCTCGCCTTTAAAACGGTGTGGAAGTTTTTTGCGGCATCCTGAAAGAGATGTTCCGATATCTGGAGAATGAACTGTGGTTATGCGAACAAAAATCTTTCTGCTTTTTTTATCTGTCTGCTTTTTCCCCGGGCTTTCGCCCGCCCAGCCTCCCGATGCTCCAGTGGTGGTATCCGCGGTAGTTGAGAGGGAGGTAAGGAAACCCCTCAGGCTTGTCGGCGCGACGTTTCCCGCGAGAAAATCCACCATATCAAGCGAGGTCGAAGGAGTAGTCGGGAAAATAAACGCCGAGGAAGGCCAGTACGTAAAGAAAGGCGAGACGCTTGCCGAGATAAAAAACGACAAGATTCGCTTTGCCCTTGAGCGGCTTAAGAGCGAGAGAAAGGAAGCCCTCGCGAGAGCCGAGCTTTCGGAAAAAGATTTTGCAAGGATGAAAGAACTTTACGAGAAGGGAATTATTTCTGACGGAGACTTTGACAGGGCAAGGACCCAGAGGGAATCTGGCCGGGCCGGGCTGCTCAGCCTCGAGAGCCGTATCGAAATAGCCGAATACGATCTCGCGGCGTCGAAAATCGCCGCTCCTTTTAACGGCTACGTGACCAAGCACCACGCCGAAGCGGGACAGTGGCTCGGTCTCGGGGACCAGGTGGTCTCTTTTGTTGATATAGATACGATAGAGGTGATGGCGGGGGTGCCCGAGAGGTACATAGACGACATAAGCGAGGGCATGGAGGTCGAGGTGATACTGCCCTCCCACAACCGGCTGACCGTCCCCGCGAAAATCTCTTCTGTAATCCCGGACGCGGACCCGATAACGGTATCCTTTCCGGTAAGGGTTATGCTTGAGAATCCGGATCACGCGATAAAGTCGTCGGCTTCAGCCATAATCATGGTAAGGATCGGCGAAACCGAAAAAATAAAGCTCGTACCGAAAGATTCCATAGTCAGGTCTCCCCAGGGCTCCATGCTCTTTGCCGTGAGGGAGGGCTTGGCGCATCCGGTACCGGTGGAAGAAAAGGGTTGGTATGAGGGCTTCACTCACGTTGAGGGGGAAATAAGCGTGGGCGAGAGCGTGGTCGTAAGAGGAAACGAGAGACTCAGGCCCATGCAGAAAGTCAGGATTGCCGACACCATAGAGCAATGAATCTTGTCGAGACCTCTATAAAAAATCCCGTAACCGTAGCCGTCGGCGTTATATTCCTCGTTATTTTCGGGGTTATCTCGCTTTTCAGGATTCCCGTTCAGCTTACCCCGGACGTCGAGACGCTCAGGGTTACCGTGAGCACCTTCTGGAGAGGGGCAAGCCCCTTTGAGATGGAAAGCGAGGTGGTAAACGAGCAGGAAGACGAACTCAGGGGAATAACGGGACTCAGAAGGCTTGACAGCGAGAGCTCGGAGAACTCCTCCGAGGTAATACTCGAGTTTGAAGTTGGCGCCGACATTGACTCCAAGGTGGTCAAGGTGTCAAACAGGCTTGATCAGGTAAGGGAATACCCGGACGAGGTCGAGCGGCCCGTGATAACCACCGTAGATCCCAGGGCAAACGCCATGGCGTGGTTTATCCTGAAGCCTCTTCCTGACAATTCCGCTGATATAAATCTCTACTACGACTTCGCGGACGAGATGATCCGCACCAGGCTTGAGAGGGTTCCCGGAGTCGGGGCCTCAAACGTGTTCGGCGGAAGGGAGCGGCGCATAGAGGTTCTTTTCGACCCCGCCGCGCTTGCCCGAAGAAATATCACGATAGCCGAACTTGCCGCCTCCATAGACAGGGAGAATGAGAATTTCAGCGCCGGTTCCTTTAACGAGGGTAAAAGGCAGTACCTCGTTCGAACCGTCGGAGAGTACAGAACCATGCGGGACATAGAAAACATAGTAGTGGCTACCGCGCAAAGCGGTCTTCCCGTTTACCTGAAGGACGTTGCCACTGTCCGCCTCGGGTACGAGGATCCGGGCTACACCGTGAGGCAGAACGGAGAGCCCTGCATTGCCGTTAACGTGCTTCGCGAAAGCGGGGCGAACTCAATAGAGGTTAAGGAGGGCATCTTTGCGGCCGTTGAAGAACTGAATGAGGGAGTCCTCAAGGAAAACGGACTTCGCCTCCGGAATGTCTACGAAGAGACCGGATACATAAAAAACGCGATAAAGCTCGTGAGGGGAAATCTTATTATAGGTGGCGTGCTTGCCATAACGGTTCTTCTTCTTTTCCTGAGAAGCGCGAGCAGCACGATGATCGTGGCAATCGCCATACCGTCAAGCGTCATAGGGACTTTCATAGTTTTCGAGGCGCTCGGGCGCACCTTAAACGTGGTCAGTCTCGCGGGGATGAGCTTCGCCGTCGGCATGGTCATAGACAACTCGATCGTGGTCCTTGAAAACGTGTACCGCCACATGCAGATGGGAAAATCGAGGATGAAGGCAGCCTATGACGGCACGACCGAAGTCTGGGGGGCGGTGCTTGCAAGCACCCTCACCACGGCCGCCGTGTTCATTCCGATCATGTTCATTCAGGAGCAGACGGGACAGCTGTTTCGCGACATAGCCATAGCGATCAGCGTCTCGGTCATACTTAGTCTTCTTGTTTCCATAACCGTCATACCGTCCGCGTCTTCAAAGTACCTCTCCGCAAAGGGCGCGGAATCCCTTGAGCGCCTTCATATCATGTCGCGGCTGTTCAGTTTCGCGGGGAGGGTATCCGGTTTTATAAACCGCTTTACCGAGGAGATAATGACAAGCGTCAGGAAAAGAGCGGTTCTCGTGGGTTTCTTCACCCTCTTGTCAATAGTGCTTATAATCGCCGTCTTTCCCAAGACCGAGTACCTGCCCACGGGAAACAGGAACCTGCTTTTCGGGATACTTATCCCGCCTCCCGGATACAATGTCGAGGAATATACGTCCATCGGAAAGCAGCTCGAGGCTGACCTCGAACCCTACATGAACGGAAAAACCGCGACCGGGAAAGATCTCCCACGGATAAAGAATTTCTTCTACGTCGCGAGGGGAAAACAGATTTTCATGGGCGCGGTCGCCGAGAACAGAAAGGAACTCAAGGAACTTTTTCCCGTTCTTCAACAGGCCCTGTCCAAGGTCCCGGGAACATTCGGAGTGATAATCCAGCCCAGCATCTTTAACGCCAACATAGGCGAGGGGAGGTCGATAGACGTTAACGTCACGGGAGATGATCTGGATGAGATACTGAGGACCGCCAGGAGCGTGTTTTTCATGTCCATGGAGAGCCTTCCCGGGGCGCAGATAAGACCGATTCCGAGCCTTGATCTCGGAAACCCCGAGCTCAGGATCGTTACTGAGCGGGAGGCGGCTTCCCGGGTCGGGATCACCAACAGCGAGCTCGGGTTTACCGTGAGATCCCTCATAGACGGCGTCCAGGCAAGCGAGTTTAACCTCGAGGGACAGGAGGTCGACATAGTCTTGCGGGCGGAGCAGGATTTCTCCGAGAGAACCCAGGATATAGAGAACATAATGATCACTTCTCCGAGCGGGCAGGTGATTACCGTGGGAGCCCTGGCCAGGGTCAGTCTTGAAAACGGCCCGGAGCAGATAAATCACTACGAAAGACAAAGGGTGATAACGATACAGATAACTCCTCCCGAGGAAGTTGCGCTTGAGGAGGCGATAGAGACCGTTAACGACGATATAATCTCCGTGCTTCGGCAAAGCGGCCAGGTGGGGGAGCGGACCGGTTTTGTCCTTGCCGGGACAGCGGACAAGCTCGCAACGGCAAAAGACGCGCTTCAGTGGAACTTTCTTCTGGCCGTGGTGATATCGTTTCTGCTGATGGCGGCTCTTTTCGGGAGTTTTCTCCATCCGCTTGTCATCCTGGTCACGGTTCCGTTTGCCTCCCTCGGAGGGTTCCTCGGGCTTTTCATCCTTAACCTGTTCACGTACCAGCCGCTTGATATACTGACGATGCTGGGCTTTGTGATTCTCATAGGGATAGTCATTAACAACGCCATACTCATAGTTCACCAGGCGCTTAACAACATCCGGGCCGGAATGGAGCAGCAGGAGGCCATACGCGAATCGGTAAGGGTGAGAATAAGGCCGATCTTCATGAGCACCCTGACGAGCGTATTCGGCATGCTTCCCCTTGTGCTTGCCCCGGGGGAAGGCTCTGAGCTCTACAAGGGCCTTGGAAGCGTCGTGGTCGGCGGACTTGTTCTTTCCACGGTCTTCACCCTGTTTCTGATCCCTTCCGTTTTCAGCCTAATGCTAGAGTTCCGAAGAAGGCCCTCTTTCTTATGAAACCGGTTTTGTTTGTGGCATAATAAATTCCCTGACTGAAATTGACAATCATTTGGAGGGAATCTTAAATGGCTAAGACGAAATACAGGGTGGAATCCGACTCGATGGGAAAGATGAAAGTTCCTCCGGACGCTTATTACGGGGCGCAGACGGCAAGGGCGGTTGAGAACTTTCCCGTGAGCGGACGCACTCTTCCAAGGGAATTCATAAGGGCGATGGGTCTTGTGAAACTGGCCGCCGCGCAGACAAACGCAGAACTCGGATTCTTGAAGAAGGGTGCCGCGCGGGCCATAGCGAGAGCCGCGCAGGAGGTTGTCGACGGGAAGCTCGACGATCATTTCGTGGTGGACGTCTTTCAGACGGGTTCTGGCACCTCGACAAACATGAACACGAACGAGGTGATAGCCAACAGGGCGACCGAGATGCTCAAGGGGAAGACCCGGGTGCATCCGAACGACCATGTGAACATGGGTCAGTCAAGCAATGACGTGATCCCCACGGCCATGCATGTCTCCTCTCTTGAGGCGATAGAAAAGGATCTTATACCGTCGCTTGAGTATCTTCGCGACGCGCTCTCGAAAAAGGCAAAGGAGTTTGATCACATAGTAAAGATAGGGCGCACCCACCTTATGGACGCCACCCCTATACGGCTCGGCCAGGAGTTTGGCGGGTACGCGAGCATGGTTGATCACGGAATCTCGAGACTAAAGAGGACAAGAACCGACCTTTCGGAACTTGCCATAGGAGGGACCGCGGTCGGCACGGGGATAAACACCCACAGGGATTTCGGAAAAAAGGTGGCGGCGAGGATAAGCGAGGCTACGGGGGTTAAGTTCAGGGAGGCTAAAAATCACTTCGAGGCCCAGGCGTCAAAGGACGCGGTTGTTCAGGCAAGCGGAGCACTCAAGACGATATCTGTGAGCCTCATCAAGATAGCGAATGACATACGGTGGCTTGGAAGCGGCCCGCGCTGCGGCTTCGGGGAGATCCTTCTGCCCGCTATACAGCCGGGTTCGTCCATTATGCCGGGGAAGGTTAACCCGGTGATCGGCGAGTCGGTTACGCAGGTCGCGGCCCAGGTGATCGGGAATGACGCGGCGATAACGATCGGAGGGCAGTCGGGGAATTTCGAGCTTAACGTGATGATGCCCATGATGGCGGACAATCTCCTTCAGTCGATAAGGCTTCTCTCGAGGGTATGCACCGTGTTTGTCGACAAGTGCATCTCTGGTATAGAGGCGGACGAAGAGCGCTGCGGGGAAACCATCGAGCAGAGCCTCGCCATGTGCACCAGCCTAGCGCCGATCATAGGTTATGACAATGCGGCTGCGATTGCGAAGGAAGCCTACGCTTCGGGGAGCACCGTAAGGGAAGTTGCAAGGAAAAAGGGAGTGCTTTCAGACGAGGAACTTGACAGGGTCCTTGACCCGCTGTCGATGACAAAGCCGGTTTCGTAGTGCCTTGGGCCCAGATGGCTGCTTGGCTGTATAGAGTATTTTCGACGGTTGGAAGAATGAGGAAGATTCTTTTAGTTTTTCTGCTTTTTTTGGCGGTTCCGGTTTCTTCTTACGGAAAAGAAGAGGTTTACAAGACCTATACCGATATCGGAGAACTTGAACCGCCGGCTGTAACCATTTCCCAGGTTCTCTCCTCCCGGGATGAGTTTCATAAAAAGATATTCACCCTTGAGGGGCAGGTGGGCGATCTGCGGTTTAAGAAAATGGCGAACGGAAGAAAGTTCACCCTGTTTCAGTTCTTCGAGGATGATCCGGAAAAAAGAATAAACGTTTACGCCAGGGGGTTCGTGGAAGGTATTGAAAACGGGAGCAGGGTAAGGATCTGGGGTCGCTACAGCAAGCATAAAAGGTATTTTCTTTCCAAGCGCAAGAATATTATGAAGGCGAAGAAGATACAGATTGAAGGGATACCGGAATCGATACAGCATGGATCTGGAGAGAAAAGTCCTTCTTAGCGGGTGACTGCCCAGAGATATGTCAATTGATATTTCGGTGAAGTTCCGTATGCTTATAGTTGCAAGACAATGAGGCTGCCATGCAAGACAACTTGACTGAAAAAACCGTGTCGTTGGGCGAATTAAGCAGTCCTGAAAAAGTGACTAAAAAAGCCGACGACGAACCTCTGACTGCTTTGGATAGTGATAAGCATGGGGGTTCCTCGACTACCAATTCCGTCGTGGAAGAACCCCGCTTTAGAGTTGCTGATTCCGATGAAGTTGATGCGGCTATTGCAAAGCGCAAAGACAAGATACAGCCAGTTCTGGATTACCTAAAAGATAAATAGGCATGAAATATTTATCACCTGAGGGGGTGATTGCCATGCATGAGCAGGTTGTTGGACCTGACGAACTGCAAGGCATGGCCCTGAACAAGTCCATTGAGTCCGTTTTGGCCCGTGTCGAGAACCGCGTAGCCTACGAAATGATTGAGGATGTGTTTGACTTGCTGCTTGTTATGCGTGCTGTATCGCAGTTGGTCATGCGTTCAATGACGGTGACAAGAGAACCGCGTTTAAGGCAATGGATACTTGCTTGGCTGTAAACGGCATAGAATTGGATTTTGACACGGAGGAAGCGGGTGAGATGATGATTAAAGTTGCCCAGGGTATTGTTGATGAAAAAGAACTGGCGGAATGGCTGAGAATCTTGGCTCAATAAGAATTTCCAGACTTAAGATAGTAGGATGACTGCTGATATTGAAAAGAGGAAAGCTGGCATGCTTTTTGAAGATTTCCTTAAAGAGTTGGGAATTTACGAGGAAACGGCCAACCAGTTTGAAGCGTTATTTGGACCTTCAAATGTCCCGAATTCATACTAGATGAAGCTGATCTATCACCCTAAAGAATTCACTTTCAAAGATCTTTTCAAAAAATACGGGCTTAACCCAAGTGATGAGACAACCCTTTTCCTTCTTCCGGGGGTCTCGGTTGTGCAGGAAATAGAAGATTATTACTCTGGCGAGGGGGTATGGGGAAAAAACCTGCTTACGTTCAATGAACTTTCGGATTTTGTAAACGAGGCGTCTCCGAACCTAAAAAAGAAAAGAATATCAAGGACTCAGGCCCTATCTGTAACTAGGAAAGCAGCGGAGTCAGTCTCGGGAGACCTTGAGGTCTTCAGGGAATTTTCGAAGAACCGGGATTTTCTTAACGCCGTAGCTTCCATTGTTTTAAAACTGAAACAAACCAAAGTTTCCGCAAAGGAGCTTGTCGGGTCTCTTAGGAGAATCAAGGCTCGGAGCTTGCGGAAAAAACTCTCGGATATAGGGCTTGTCTACGAAAAATACGAAGCGCTTGTCGCCGAGAGAGACTTTCTTGATGATGCGGATTCTGCCCGTGTCGTTTCAGAAGAGTTAGAGAGGGAAGGGCTTACCCCGTTTTTCCCATCTGCGAAAAAGCTTGTTGTTTTTGGATTTTCCGATTTTACGCTTTGTGAGCTTGATGTGATAAAGAGCCTTTCCTCGGCGGTTTCAGAAACTTTCTTTTTCGTGAGCGACTTCGGCGAGCTGGATGAATACAGAAACTATTTCCTGGAAAAGCTTCGCGAAGCTTCCATAGTTTATGAAGAAAATTCCGCAATGACAGATGAAGTCCTCGAAGCTAAGACTCAAAGCGAGTTCGGTGAGTTTCGGGACTCTCACGATGAAATTGAGTACGTCTCAAGGAAGATTAAAAAGTTCATTGTGGATAAGGAGTGTAAAGCCTCCGATTTTAAGGTTCTTGTTAGGTCATCACAGAAACGCGGGTGCTCCATAGCCAATATATTCGAGAAAAACGGAGTTGCGGTTGACCTCAGAAACTCCGGGACCTTGACCGGGAGCGTATACGGGCGCCTTGCGGGCGATATCCTTCGCCTCAAATCAGGCAATTTTCACAGAAACGACCTGATCGGACTTCTCTGCAACCCGCTTTTTGCCCTCTATATAGGAGAGTCTGAGTTCTCGCAGCGCAGCGCCAGTCTCGTAAAGGAGATTTCTTCCGCAAGCGTTTCCTCCGAAGACAGGAAATACAGGACCGTAAGCGGTATCTCGGGTTGGAAGAGGATCCTGGAACACATAGTGGAACGGGATGCACAGCTGTCCGCGGTCGCCCATGATATAGGCTCGGCACTTGATTCGGTATCGTCAAAGTTCGGAAGAAGAACTTTTGCCGCGATGACTTCTGATCTGAGAAAGATTTTTTCAGAACTCAGGGTTTCTGAGAGTTCGGTGCTGCTTATAGAGAGGAATCAAACCACCAGGGAGTGTTTCGATGAATTTTTCTCTTTTCTGAAGGAGCTTTCCTTTTCTTACGGAGAGTTTGATTTCCGGGTTTCAGACCCCGGAGAATATCTTCTTTTTCTGGATGAGTTCATGGGAGAGAGAACGGTTCCCTATAAAACTCCCTGCGATGGCGATTCGGAAAGGGTGAGCGTTACTGATTTCTCCGTAGCCCGCGGAATAAACCCAAAGTTTCTTTTTCTGGTCGGTCTTTCGGATACTTGTTTTCCTTCGCCTCTTCCTGCGGATCCCGTGCTCAAGCCCAGGGAAAAGGCGGAAATAAACCGGGCGCTAAAAAAAAGGGTGTTTGATGAGGAAGGTCTTCATTATGAAAAGGAAAAACATCTTTTCTCCACCCTTAACACTGCCTCTTCTGAGAAGGTCTTTCTTTCCTGCTTCCGCTACGACCAGAAATCAAGGGATGTAATCCGCTCTGACTTTCTTGAGGAAATGGGGATATCTCCTCCGGCGCGGCGCTCTGAAAACTTCTCGGAACCTGGAGAGATATTCTCTAGGGAAGATGTCTTGTTTTACTGTTTTTCACCTTCGAGGATACCGGATGTCGACCCTAAGATCGCCGAGGTCATAAAAGAGCATTACGGTTCGGATCTGGTTGGTTATCTCTCGGGTGGTATTTCCGCCGAGAGAAAAAGACTTGAGCTTGAGGGGAATTATACGAATTTCGAAGGGGTCCTCCGCAACGCCCCTCCACACCCGGACACTTTTTCACCCACAAAGCTCGAAACCTACGGGACATGTCCCTTCATGTATTTTTCGAAGGAAACGCTGAAACTGGATGTGGTCGGGGATCCCGACGAACAGAAGGCCTCGCAGCTTGACCTTGGCTCACTTGCCCACGAAATCCTCAAGGAGTTCATGGAGACAGTTTTCGCCGATGGCTCCGACTGGCCAGAAGCGAGCCGTATTGCGGAGGTCTATGAGAAACTCAGAAGGAAGTACGAAACGAAGCCCGGGGTTTTCTCCCATCTCCCAAAGAATGTAGAGGAGATTGGAAAGAAAAGGTTTTTTGACTGCATTTTGCCGAACTTCATCACCGATGAGATTCAAAGAATCGGAAAGGATGAATTCATCCCCCGGGTTTTCGAACAAAAAGTGAATTTTCGCATCGGTAATGCAGAAATCAGTGGAAAAGTGGACAGGGTAGATGTCCACAGAGACGATGAGAAGAAAACCGCGGTTATCGATTACAAGATCGGAAGCGTAAAAGGGAGAAAATATTTTGATTTTGAGAATCTGCAGCTTCCCCTTTACCTAAAGGCGCTGTTTGATGAAGGGGCTGCTCCCTCCAGGGGATCTTATCTTTCAATCGGAAGACCGGGAGAAAGCGTTTCTTCCAAAGACCCTTATCTTGATGAAGCGGCTTCGCTTGCGGAGTACTACGTGGAGAACATAAAGAAAGGGTTTTTTCCTCCCTATGTGGGGAAAAAAGAGAAGAACCAGGAAGCCCACTACCTCGAGATGTCCAAGGGTCGTCCCTGTTCTTACTGTGATTACGCTGACCTTTGCAGGGTAAAAGACGGGGTGGTAAGGAGAACCGGGCATTCGCGGGGATAAGCCATGGAGAAAGTTTCCAACTTCTTAGATCTTAACGAAGAGCAGTCCCTGATACTTCGCCCGGCAAGAAAAGTGGCGGTCAGGGCGGGGGCGGGTTCGGGAAAGACAAGAGCCATAATAGCTAGGTATCTGGGGATTCTGGAGGGAGAAGAAGCGGATATTCCTCAAATTGTGGCCGTTACCTTTACGGAAAACGCCGCTGCAGAACTGAAATCCAGAATAAGTTCCGAGATTACGAAGTATATTGAGGATTACGGCCACAGAGGAAATATAGCCGAGGGGTGGCGCAGGAAGTTTTTCTCCGCTCCCATAGGAACTATCCACAGTTTCTGTTCAGGGATACTGAGAGAAAACGTCTTTGATTCGGGGCTCCCGCTTAATTTCTCCGTGATTGAAGGTTCCGAGGAGAATGCTTTTTACGAACAAAATATCGGCAAGTTTCTTCTCATGAAGATCGAGGAGGGTGACCCTGGGCTCCAGAGACTTCTCGAGATGGAATCTTATGATTATGCCCAGATTATGAAGATCATGGCGATGATACTGAAAGAAGCGGCAAGGCTCCATCTGATTCCTCCTTTTTCCTATTACGGAGAGAACCCCGGCCCCAAAAACCCCGATTCAGAAGCGCTTGAATCCATGGATGAAAATCTTCACATGAGGATTGGGGACTATATTTCCGTTCTTTCGTCCCAGTCCAAAAGGAGAAAGCAGATCCTGCAGGATTTAAGCGGGAAAATAGATATGACTCTGGGCCTTGACCGGAATATTCGCTATCTGAGGGCCGTTTATGAAGAGGCAAGAAAGGAGATGACGAAGTCCGAGGTTGAGCAGTCGAGGCTTGCGCTTGTTGACACGGTCTTTTCAGTAATGGGACATTACGATTCGGAAATCAATTCTATCTATCTTGATTTATCCGGCGACGCGCATCGTTTTCTAAGAGAGAGGAAGATCCTTGAGGAGAAAATAGAGTATGAGGACATGATACGTCTCACAATTGAACTCTTCGAGAAAAATCCTGAAATATTAGGCTATTACAGAAATTTCCTAAAGTTTATTATAGTTGACGAATTCCAGGATACTGATTCCCTTCAGCTCAGATTGATGAATCTTCTCACGGACGGTGACTCCGGAGGCAGTCTTATTGTAGTCGGTGACGTGAACCAGTCCGTTTACGGTTTCAGGGGAGCCGAGCCGGAGACGTTCGGGAAGATACTTCAGACTGGGGATTTCGAGAAAATATCCTTTGCGGCCAACTACCGCTCCAGCGGTAGTCTCATAGATTTTTTCAATGTTTTTTTCGCCGGCACCTTCCCCGAAGGATATTACGAAAAGATGACAGTTCCCGTTTCGCGGCCCGGCCCCGGTATTTCGGTGGAAATAATCGCTTGCGAAGGCGCGAAGGCCGACGAGTCGATCGAACTTGAAGCCCGCGCCGTGGCGTCAAGGATAAAAGAGATACGGAAGGAATCCTCAGAAGAAATTGCTCTTCTGTTCAGAAGGTCTTCAAACGTCTCTGTATACGAAAAAGCGCTTGCGAAGGAAGGGATAAGGTTTCAGTCCCGCATTGGGCGCGGTTTCTACGACCTTCCCGAGGTAAGGGACGTTATATGCATGCTCACATACTTTCTTGACCCTCAGGATCTATTGGCTCGGGCCTCGGTGCTCAGATCTCCTTACTTCGGAGCGTCGGATGACGAGCTTTTCTCCCATTTCCGGGTAGAGGGAAGAGAAAACGGCTCCCGAGTCGGGCAATACATTCGTTTTCTTGATGAAAAGAGAAGGGAATACGTTAACGGAGATGCCTTCAGGGCGGTCGATTTCGCTGTAAACGGGCTTGGCTATTCCTCCGCGGTCCTGGCGCTTCCGGATGGAAAGGCCAAGTATCTGAACCTGAAGAAGGTTCTCCTGATGACAGAAAACCTGGTCTCGCACAAGGGGTACGGGCTTCGCCAAGTAGTTGAGCACTTTGATTCCATGCGTCGAACTTACGAAGAAGAGCAGGTTTTTGAGGAAACAAACGACAGCGGGGTAGTGAAACTTTTGACGGTTCACGGGGCGAAAGGGCTTGAATTTCATACCGTTTTTCTCTGCAACACTAACTACAGAAGGGTGACGCCGTCTGAAAGGGTGATGGCGGATATCAAAAAAGGTTTTGTAGTCAGATACCCGGCTTCCTCTTCGGATAATTGGGAGGATCTTAAATCCCGCGTTGAGAAAAAAGAGGCCTGGGAAGAGAGAAGGGCGCTCTATGTGGCCATGACCCGGGCCGAGGAAAGACTTTTCATATGTTTCAGCGGCCGCCGTCTGGCCAAAGAGGAGCGGATGCAGGTGGAAAAAGGAAGCTTCGCCGAGCTTATTGATTCGAGGCTTTCCCTCTCTTCCCGGTGTCTTGAAATGCCGAAAGGGTTTACAGACGACACTTGGGGAATTTCTTTTCCGGGCTTCTACGAGGGGGGAACTTCAAAAGGACCCGACTCCCCGGATACTTCCTCCTTGGAAACGGAAGTTCCTCTGCAGCTTAAATACATGGAACCCACATACGGCAGGGAGGATAAGCCAAAGCGGGCGGAGATCTCCCCGCTTCCAGACCTGTTTTCTCCTACTGACCGCTTAAAGGATCCGGAGAGAGCGGGAAGCATAATGCACAGGTTCCTTGAGGTCTGGGATTTCAGGGAGGAAACGGCCGAGAAAGAGATTGAGTTCGTTCTGGGGGAATTTCTTGTTTCAAACCCGAATATGAAGGAACTGCTGCTGGAACTTTCCTCGAATTTTCTAGAGTCCGAGCTCTTTTCCTTTATAGGCGAGGCTCGGGAAATCAGAAGAGAGCTTAAATTTGTCTTTGATCCCGGTGAGGGTGCTTCGAGAAGGGGCAGAATAGACCTTCTGACGGAAGAGGATGGGGGAATGCGTCTTTTTGATTATAAGTACAGAAAATCGATGAATGAAGACGCCCGTGAGGCTTACGAAGAGCAGATGGACGGTTACTGCGAAGCCATACGCTCAAGATTCGAAAAACCACTGCTTTCGCGCCACATAGTTCTTATCCCGCAGGTTGAGCTTGTCTCCATATAAAAGTCCCATGGAAAAGACGGTTGTTATAATCCCTGCCTTAAACGAAGAGCGCTCCATAGGGCAGGTGATCGGGGATATTCCCCGGGACCTCGTTACGGAGATAGTGGTCGTTAACAATGGTTCGACCGACTCCACGGCAAGCGTTGCCTCGGGCTGCGGAGCTACGGTCATAGACGAAGAGAGAAGAGGGTACGGGCAGGCTTGCCTTGTGGGGATAGATTACATTAAGAACTCTCCGTATCCTCCTGATATTGTAGCGTTTCTGGATGGAGACTATTCTGATTATCCGGGAGAAATGAAAACCCTCATCTCACCGATAACCGAGGGCGGATATGATCTCGTCATAGGGTCAAGAACCATCGGTGAAAGACAGAGGGGGGCGCTTCTGCCTCAGGCCCTTGTGGGCAACTATGTGGCGACCAGGCTTATAAAGCTGTTTTACGGAGTGAGCTTTACCGACCTTGGTCCCTTCAGGGCCATAAGATACGACAAGCTCCTTTCTCTTGGCATGAGAGACAGGACTTTCGGATGGACGGTTGAGATGCAGGTGAAGGCCGCCAAAAAAGGGCTTCGCTGCACAGAGGTTCCGGTGAGTTACAGGAAGAGAATAGGAACTTCAAAGGTAACCGGAACAATCACGGGAAGCTTTATGGCCGGGGTGAAGATCATCTGGGTGATATTCAGGCAATTTTTTTCGTAGGGTTTTTGCTGGCGCGTCCCCGGCAGGATTCGAACCTGCGGCCTCAGGATTAGGAATCCTGCGCTCTATCCAACTGAGCTACGGGGACACAGAAGGGGAAATGAGTCTACCCGCTTGGGTTTCCGGTTCAAGGGAAAGGGGAACCGAATCTTATCTCGAAAATCTCAGACCAGTTCTTTCCGGTGATAAGAAAAGTGCGGGAGGAGGGTTTCCAGGCGATTCCGTTCAGCACTCCCGCTTTGTCCGGAAAGCTCAGCCTTTCCCTTAGTTCCCCCAAGTTTATCCGTCTCTCCACCATGCCGCTGTAGGAATCTACGACCACTATATCGTCCGACTGCCATATATTGCAGTAGATTTTTCCCTCCACGTATTCAAGCTCGTTAAGCATGGTGACTGCCGATCCATTCTCCTTTACGCTTAAGACTTTCGTTATCCCGAAGTTCCTAGGGGAAAGAAAATACAGTTTTTCGGTCCCGTCGCTCATTATGAGTTGAGTTCCGTCGTCGGTAAGTCCCCAGCCTTCGGTGAGATAGGTAAACGATTCTTTCTGCTGCAGGCTCCCTTTGTCGTATATGAAACCCTGTCTGGACCTCCAGGTGAGCTGGTATATGCTGTTGCCTATTATGGTAAGACCTTCGCCGAAAAATTCCCGGGGGAGATCTGTCTTGGCGAGCACTTTCCCCGTGGCAGGATCCGTTTTCCTAAGAGATGACTTTCCGTATAGTCCGGTACTTTCATAAAGGAAACCGTCTCTGTAGGCAAGACCCTGAGTGAAGGCGGTTGGGTCGTGCGGAAAAGAGTTAAGCACCTTGAAGGTAGTCCGGCTCGGAGGATTTTCCTTGTTTTCTGTTGTGGAACCTGCGGAGAGGGTAAGGAGGAAGAAGCAGACAAGACCTGCCACGCCCGCAAGGGGTTTTATTCTTTTATGCTGCTGCTTCCGCATGGGGCTTATTCTAAGGCATAAATACCTCTTTTTAAAACTTCGAATTTTGGAATTATATAGAATTCTACCAAGCTCTTAGGTTTTGATTTTCCTTCCTGCATTCCATAGAGTGCGTACTTGATGTTCTTTGACCTTTCCCCATGTATTTATTGCATTTCAACTTCAGCCTTGATTTAATAAGATGGCTGTTGGCCGTCATTGTTATTTAAGTTCGGTAAAAAAAATTATTGGAGAGGTAATTAGCGTGAAGATTAAAATGCACGGGATTTTGTTAAGTCTGTTTTTTGCACTTGGTGTTAGTTTCTTATTCGGCACCGAAGCGTCCGCTCATGAATACAGGGGTTATTCCCATAGTCCAGACCTCGATATAGATGTGGAAAACATCGGTGTTGGAGACGAGGCTTCCATAGAGAAAATGGCCCGTCACTTGGCAGAGCACATTGCACTGATCCAGGAGGACTCAAACCTTAGTCGCCCGGAGCAAGCCAGAGAATTAGTGATATTGGGACAACGGGCGAGGGATCTGGGAGTCTTCAATAATGGTGAAGTCTACTCCATCCTTGTAAACCCCGAGGGATATATAGTAAACCATGGATTGTATCCCGACCTGCATTTCAAAAAATATTTTCCTTCCTTTGAGTTTAGAAATGGGGACGGCATGACGACCATAACCATGGAGGCTCTGCTCGACAGCGAGGAACCGGCATGCGTAGATTACCACTATGACGGACAAGATAGAATGGTATGTGCAATGAGCGTGGACATCTTCTCCGCCGGTGGCCGTACAATCAATGTAGTGGGTTTTCATCACGCAAGGGATGACTACAATCTAATCGAGAGGGACAATCCTAACTGTAATGATCCCCTGTTCAGCCTTCCTGTTACCGCAAAGCAGGTTAACGATGAACAAGATCCGCAAGAGAAGGAAGAATCGCTTGTACAGTATGTGAAAGCAGTTGCCGAGGGATTGAAGGCACGCCAGGACAGGATAGCACTGCAGCTACTCAGAGATGAACCCGGACTCGTCTCCATTGCCACAGGGCTTGTTCCGGGCAGCACACCGGAACAGATACAGTCTGCGGAGGAAGAACTCGGAGAAAAATCTGTCCGGATAGCTCTCAGTACAACAGGCTGTCTTGCCAGAGGAGATTACAGGGAGGGTTCTATATATCCCTTCATGCTGTCTCCCGAGGACGGCACCGCAGTCATAAACGGGCTCGATTTCCATCTCTATGGACTAAGCGTCTCATTAACCGACCCTGACCCGATTCAGTGCGACGGAGCAAATATCCTGGAAGCTTTTCGCAATGCAGTGACAGATGGAAGCGGGGACCTGGCAGATTTGGCAGTGGGGAATCACGGCTTCGTCACATATCATTGGGACCATCCCGAGACTCTTGAGGACAACAACGAGGGCTATCTTGAAAAAAACGAAGTCCCGGGCTTCTCTATAAAGAAAGGCTATATTGAGGTGATAGACGTAACACCACCTTTTGCTCCTTCGGATACTCCCCCGTCTTGGCGTATCGTCGGTTCAGGAATTTATCTCGACAACGCAGAATATTGCAAAGAAGATGACGAAGGGTGCGCAATCGCCGCAACCACCCATACGCCTCAAAGTAATTTGCTTAACCTGTTTTTGATAGCATTTGTCTTGTTCTCGGCCGTTTTTCTGAGAAAGCATATTTAGATAGAGCGAGCGAAACAAAGGAACCGGGAATTTTCTCCCGGCTGAATATAACCTCTGAACTTTCCCTTGACAGCACACAGGTTTTTGCTAGAATTAAAAACAAATTTAGACAAGACTAAAATAATTTTTTGCCTGTCTGAATCTTAAGCGGCTTTTGCTTGGATAAAGAGAAAAAAGATGCTTTCGCAATCAATAGAGGATTACCTGAAGACCATTTACGAGGTTGAGACTTCCGAGGGGAAGGTTTCGACCAGTGCGCTTTCTGAAAAACTGGGCGTGTCTCCGGCTTCGGTGACGAGCATGGTGAAGAAGCTCTCGGAGAAAAAGCTCATAACCCACAAGCGCTACCAGGGAGTGAAGCTTACTCCCGCTGGCAGGAAAATAGCTCTTGAGATAATCAGACATCACCGGCTTATCGAGCTTTACCTCAAGGAGGCGCTAGGTGTTCCCTGGGACCAGGTGCACCAGGAAGCCGAGAAATGGGAACACGTGCTCTCAGAGGATCTTGAAGACAGGATCGACAAGTTTCTTGGTTATCCGGTGACCGACCCGCATGGTTCGCCGATTCCGCGCCGAGACGGCACCATGATCGTGAGGGAGTGCGATGCTCTTGTGGATGTGGAGCCTGACACCTTGGTGAGAGTGGTTGAAGTGAGCGATCATGACCCGGAACTGCTTCGTTACCTGGGCGGGATAGGTCTTTATCCCGAGACCGAGATGACAGTTGTTTCGAAGCAGCCTTTTAAGGGCCCCATAATCGTCGAACTGACCGGGAAGGAATATCCCATAGGGCGAAACGCTGCCAAGTACATACTGGTTGAGAAAGCGAACAACTGAGAGAGGAAAAAATGAGAATGATAACGGGCATAAGGTTCTTTCTGCTTTCTGGATTGCTGGTGCTCTGCGGAGCCTGCGCTGAAAGTAGCGGAAGCGTAAAAAGAGAAGGCACGATAAAAGTGGTTACTACCACCGCTATGATCGGAGACCTGGTCAAGAACATCGCCGGGGAAAAAGCGGAGGTCGTCTCGCTCATGGGAACCGGGGTTGACCCGCATCTTTACAAGGCGAGCGCCGGGGACGTGGAAAAGCTTGCCGGAGCCGACATGATTTTTTATAACGGTCTTCACCTCGAGGGAAAGATTACGGATGTTCTTGCGCAGATGAAAAAAAGCGGGATATTCACCGTGGGCGTCGCGGAGGGAATCGACAAGTCCTTGCTTCTTTCTCCCGAGGAATACGAAGGATACTACGATCCGCATATCTGGTTTGATGTCACTCTGTGGAAAAAAGCGGCCAAGGTGGTCATGGAGGCTTTCTCACTCTACGACCCGCAAAACGCCGGTATCTACAAGCAGAACGCCGAATCCTATCTCAAAGAACTGAGCCTTTTACAGTCTTACATACAGAAGAAGATAGCCTTGTTGCATCACGAAAGAAGGGTGCTTATAACGGCCCACGACGCTTTTAATTATTTCGGAAGAGGTTACGGATTTGAGGTAATGGGGCTTCAGGGAATAAGTACCGATTCTGAAGCGAGCGTTGCGGATATACAGAATCTCTCAAGGGTAGTTGCCGAGCGAAAAATTCCGGCAGTTTTCGTTGAAACTTCCATCTCTCCCAGATACATGCGTGCCCTTCGGGCCTCGGTGAAGGCAAGAGGTTTTGATGTCCGGATAGGCGGCAGTCTTTACTCGGACTCGATGGGGAGCCCGGGAACAGAAGAGGGCAGCTACATAGGGATGTTCAGAAGCAACGTGGATACTATCGTGGAATCCCTCAGCCGCAGTATCGAGGTTGCCGATTCCAAAGCCGAAGCCGCCGGAGATGGGTAATGAGCAGCGGAGAGCAGAATCCGGCCGTTCCGGCAGTCCGTGTGACGGACCTTACTGTCGCTTACGGCGACAAGACCGTTCTCTGGGATATAGACCTTGAGATTCCAGGCGGGTCGATGGTCGCCGTCGTGGGACCAAACGGCGCCGGCAAGACAACCCTGATAAAATCCATCCAGGGACTTGTTCCGCGCGTCGCGGGAGTCGTCTCCATCCACGGCAAACCTTACGAGAAACAGAGGAAGGAAGTGAGTTACGTTCCCCAGAGAGGTTCTGTGGACTGGGATTTTCCCACCTCCGTAGTGGATACGGTGAAAATGGGGAGTTACGGAGACCTGGGATGGATAAGGCGTCCCGGAAAAAAGGAGCATGAGAAGGCACTCAGCGCCCTTGAAAAAGTCGATATGCTTGAGTTTGCCCAGAGGCAGATAAGCCAGCTCTCCGGAGGGCAGCAGCAGAGAGTTTTTCTCGCAAGAGCCCTTGTTCAGAGCGCGTCGGTTTACCTTCTGGATGAACCTTTCCAGGGAGTTGACGCTACGACCGAAAAAGCGATAGTCAGGATACTGAAAGAGCTTACCGCCGGGGGAAAGACTGTGCTTGCGGTTCATCACGATCTTAACACCGTTTCCGAGTACTACGAGCGGATCGCCATTCTGAATGTGGGGCTTGTGGCCTCGGGGAGGGTGGATGAGGTCTTTAATTCCGAGAACCTCATAAAGGCTTACGGAGGCAAGACCTCCTTTTTCCCCGAAAGAAAATCGGCCAAAAGGGCAGTGTGATGCTTGAATTTGCAGTTGAGCTTTTCTCTGACTATACGGCCAGGACCATTCTCTTGGGAGCGACTTCCCTGGGCATTGTAAGCGGCGTGGTCGGCTCTTACGCGGTGCTTAGAAAGCAAAGCCTCGTAGGCGACGTCATGTCGCACGCGGCCCTTCCCGGAATAGTGCTTGCCTTCCTCATAATGGGAGTAAAGGAACAACTGCCGATCTTTATCGGGGCTGCGCTCTCAGCCGTCCTGGCGGTTTTTCTGATCAACCTGATTACCAGCAACTCGAGGATAAAAACCGACAGCGCGATGGGGATGGCGCTTTCTGTCTTTTTCGGGCTTGGCCTTGTTCTTCTTACCTACGCGCAGAAGATGCCGGATGCCAACCAGGCGGGGCTTGATAAGTTTCTTTTCGGCCAGGCGGAGGCGCTTGTCGGAAAAGACGTTCTTGTTATAGGTGTCACGGGGCTTTTCGCCCTTTTGGTTGTGGGACTTTTCTGGAAAGAGTTCAAACTTCTTTGCTTCGATCCGGATTTCGGAGGCACTATGGGTTTTTCCATGAAGTCTCTGGACCTGCTTGTTACGGCCGTCATAGTTACGGCGATAGTGATCGGGCTGCAGACAGTAGGGGTCGTGCTTATGAGCTCAATGCTCATTGCCCCCGCGGTTGCGGCCAGACAGTGGACCGGCGGTATGGGCTTGATGGTGATTCTTGCGGCCTCAATAGCGGCCGTCTCCGGCGTAACGGGTGTTGCGCTGAGTGCCGGGCTTGAGAACGTGCCGACGGGACCCGCGGTTATAGTCTGCGTGAGCGTTATCGCTTTTTTTTCGGTTCTTTTCTCGCCGAACGGGTTTTTCACCCTGAGATTCAAAGACGCCAGGAGCAGAAGGGAGATAAAGAAGGACTACGTCTTAAAAGCCCTGCACGATCTGGCTCTTGAGCATAACGACCCCGGCTACGCACATTCCGAGAAGCTGCTTGCGCTTGGAAGCGAGAAGGGGTTTAACGTGCGAAAAAGTCTTTTGCAGCTGCAGGAGGCGGGGCACGTGGAGAGAGCGGGGGAAGAGAACTGGCGGCTCACCCCAAGCGGTATTCGCGAGATCAGAAAGCTTTCACCGGTGGGGAGTAACGGATGAGCCCGCATCAGTTTGATATACAGCTGGTAGCCGTCATAGTTGCGGCTTCGTGCGCCATACCGGGGGCGTTCCTTGTTCTAAGAAGAATGTCCATGATGACCGATGCGATCAGCCATTCCATTCTACTCGGCATAATTCTCGCTTTTTTTCTCGTGAAGGACCTTTCATCGCCGATTCTCATAATAGGAGCCGCCGCAAGCGGGGTGCTTGCGATTTCGCTCATAGAGGCGGTTAACCGCGCAAGGCTGGTCAAAAAGGACGCGTCGATAGGGATAGTCTTCCCGTTTCTTTTCAGCGTGGCGGTCATACTGCTTTCCAAGTATGCGCGAAACGTGCATATTGACACCCACTCCGTGCTTCTCGGAGAGATAGCGTTCGCTCCTTTTAACCGCCTGATTCTCTCGGGTATGGACCTGGGACCCAAGTCGGTTTACGTAATGGGTTCGATTCTTCTTCTGAACCTGCTTTTCATTTCCTTTTTCTACAAGGAGCTTAAGGTGTCGACTTTTGACGAGAGCTTTGCGTCGTCAATAGGATTCCGTCCCCGACTCATCCACTACCTGCTTATGGCTGTTGTGTCGCTTACATGCGTCGGGGCGTTTGACGCCGTAGGCTCGATACTTGTTATAGCGCTTATAGTGATTCCGCCTTGCTGCGCCTACCTTCTTACGGATTCGCTTTTCAGGATGATTCTCCTGAGCGTGCTCTTTGGAATCTCGGCAGCCGTTTCGGGGTTCTGGGTCGCCAACTGGCTTGACGTTAACATAGCGGGTTCAATGGCTTTTGTGTGCGGGGTGTTTTTTCTCGTGGTTTTTCTCCTTGCTCCCCAAAGGGGATTCTTCGGCATAATGAGGGAAAAAAGAAAACAGAGGATGGACTTTGCCGAGGCTTCGCTACTTGTGAGTCTTTACAACCAGGAAAGAGGGGAGACGGTAAAGAACCACCCCGACAGCAGAGGTATGTTCCGATCGGCTGATTTCGCCTCAAAAGTGGTCGAATTTCTGAAGCGGAAAGGAGAAATAGCTGTTGCGGGCGGAAAGCTTTTTCTTACGGAGAAAGGAAGAGAGAGGGCGCGGATGACTGTGGAGGGGAGGTAGTTTGTTGCGGAATGGGCTCAAAGTATTTCAACTAAGTCTGCTTCTACGGTCTCGCCTATGCCCAGTTTCCCGTCTACCTTAACTTTGCGTCCCTCGACTATTTCTTCGCAAGGGAGATCCTCTTCGTCCCCTCTTTCAATATCAGTTCTTGATGTCAGATTGACTGTTACTTCCGTTTCGTTACCTTCAGATAATATTACTACCCTCATGGTTCCACTTGGTGTGGTGTCGTTGACACAGTTCTTCGAATCTACCTGCCCCTCGAAGCTTATATTAATGTAATCATACCTTGGGACTCTATCCTCAATTATAATATCCGCGATATCGATCGTAGCTCCCGGAAAAACGGGAATTCTTATTGTGCCAAGAGAGGAGTTTCCGTTCTCAAGAAATTCAAGTTCTGCTTTTGGATCGAGATTGTTTTCTATGCGGAAATCATCTCTTACAGATGTCGTATCTTCACAGCAAAATACTGTCTCATCTTTTACTACGCTTGCCTTTACAACAACGGTTGAATCCGTACCTATATCAGGAATTATCTCCTCGATAAATCCCGTGATTATCTCATTTTCTTCCACGTCCTCATTTTCGTTTCCGCCAAACTCGACATCCAGACCGCATCCCGAAACTGCGAATAAGGAAATAAAGAGGAAAAACAGGTAGATTTTCACGGCGCTTGCGCAGGTTTTTGTGTGCATTAAGATTCCTCGATTTCTAATTTGCCTGACATAAAAGATAACATGAAATTCATATTAGTTTATTTTTCTTCTCCGCTTTGACACTCCGGGGGATTTTACCGCAATATCAGCCGATATGAAAAAAACAAACGTGCTTTTCATCAACCACTCGGTAAGGGACGGAGGACCGGGAAGAAGCCTTCTCTACATACTGAAGTACATCGACCGGGATAAGATAAACCCTTTTGTGCTCGTGCCGAAACACGACATATTCTCTGAGAGCCTGAAATCCGAGGGCATCTTTGAAAACGTCATAGTCGACCCCAGGTTTCCCGAGAACATACAGAAATCAACAATGGTGGCGGACACCACACGGGCCCCGGGTCTTATGAGAGTTTTCTCAATAATCATAAACATAGTGAATATGCTCCGTCTGCTTTGCGGTTCCCCTAAGATAATCAGGGAAAACGGAATCGACATTGTCTACTGCAACGGAACCCTTGCAAAAATCGTGGGAACTCTGATCGGGAGGAAAAACAAAAAACCCGTTATCTGGCACGTAAGGAACATACAGCAGACGCGGTTTATGAAATCTTTAATGGAAACGCTCTCGGGGTTTCAGTGCGTGAAGAAGATAATATGCGTTTCCCGCGCCACGGCCAAGCCGTTTGAGAGGGCAAAAAACAAGGTTCACGTCGTCTATAACGGCATTGACCCCGCGGATTTCGACAGGGATTCCGTTCGGGGTTCTCTAAGAGAGGAGTTCTCCATCCCCCAAGATACAGTGCTTGTCGGAAACACCGGGAGGGTGGTTCCGAGAAAGGGCTACGTGGAATTCATCGACACTGTAAGCCGACTTGTCTCGGACGGCAATATCAGGGAGAAAACAAAGTTCGTTATAGTCGGAGATACTCCGTGGTTCTTTCCGAAAAACCATCTGCGGGAGCTTGAGGATCATGCGGAGAGGCTGGGGGTGCGGAATAGCTTTATCTTCACCGGGTACAGAAAGGACGTAAGGCCGTATCTTAAGGACTTTGACCTCTTCGTCATTCCGTCCAATTACCCGGATCCTTTCCCGAGGTCAGTGATAGAGGCGATGGCGTTCAGTCTCCCCGTCGTGGGTTTTTCAATAGGGGGAATAGCGGAGGCCATTGAGGACGGAAAGACCGGTTTTCTCTGCGCACCGGGGGATTTTCAGAAGATAGGGGAGAGCGTCTCGATTCTTGCACGGGACGCGGAGGCCCGGGGTGAGATGGGCCGAAACTCGAGGCGCAGGGTAATGGAAATGTGTTCCGCCGCCGAGCGAACCGCGGACGTACAGAAAATAATACTCGAGGCCCGGTGATCTAGACTTCCTTCCCTTCCCTGTCCCGAAACAGAAGCCTGAGGGGAGATCCCTCGAAGTCCGCGTACTCCCTTAACTTGTTCTCAAGGAACCTTCTGTAGTTCTCGGGGATACCCTTTGCCGAATTCGTGAAGATCGTGAATGTCGGCGGTGCGGTGAAAGGCTGCGAGATGTAGAAAAGCTTGATCTCCTTTCTTCTGTAGACCGGGGGAGGATGGCGTCTTGTAAGGTCTTCAAGGAACCTGTTTAGCTTTCCCGTGGAGATCTTTCTTCTGAAATTTTCCTCCACCCGCTCGACAGCGTCGAAAATTCTCCCGACTTTCTTGCCGGTAAGAGCGGAGATGGTCAGCACGGGGGCGTAGTCAAACCCGGTCAGTTTCTCCTTTGTAACCTCTTCAACTTCTTTGGGGTCCGCTATGTCCTCGGGAGCGAGGTCCCATTTGTTAAGCAGTATTATAAGGGCCCTGTTTCTGCCTTTAATCAGTTCCGCGAGGCGCGAGTCGTGGTGGGTCGGGCCTTCTTGACCGTCTATCATCAGCAGCACGATGTGGGCTCTTTCGATGGACCTTATTGCCCGGAAGACGCTGTGTTTCTCAACCGGGGCGTCTATTCTTGACTTTCTTCTTATGCCAGCGGTATCAATAAAGACGTATCTCTTCCCGTCTTTTTCATAGATGGAGTCAATGGAGTCACGTGTCGTGCCGGGTGTGGAGCTTGTTATGAGTCTCTGTTCTCCGAGTATTCTGTTCACCAGAGTGGATTTTCCCACGTTGGGTTTGCCGATAACGGCGATTCTCGTCTCTTCTGACTCTTCCGGTTCTTCCGGTTGCCCGGAGGTTTCTATGCAGGAAGCGATCTGCTCCACGAGTTCGTAGATATTTTTGTTGTGAAGCGCGGAAATCGCCATGAAGTCATCCGTGCCTGTTCCGTAGAATTCGTATGTCTTCAGCACCTGCTTTATGTTTCCATGGTCGATTTTGTTTACGGCGTAGATGACTTTTTTCTCGGTCTTTCGAAGATACCGTACTATCTCGGAATCCTGAGGCAGGACCCCGTCCCTGCCGTCAAAAAGCATCACCACGAGATCCGCTTCCGAGATAGCCACGTCTATCTGCTCTTTTATGAGTGAGTAGTCCTGGTCGTCTTCGCCGAGTGAAAGTCCTCCGGTGTCAACCAGGGTGAACTCCTTTTCCTTCCATCGGGTGTCTTCATAGACCCTGTCTCTCGTGACGCCGGGGATATCCTCTACTATCGTCTTGTTCCACCCTATTATTCTGTTAAAAAGGGTGGACTTGCCGACATTTGGTCTTCCGACTATGGCTACGACCGGCTTTTGCCCGTTCATTGCGTTTCTCCGTTATCGCTTCTGGCAAGAGTATGACCGAAGCCCTGTCTTTTAAAAATTGAAATTGTAGAAAAAATCGACTCCGGGGTTTTCTCCGCCCATCTGGCTTTCAATCGAGAATCTTCTGTTCAGTCTCCATTCGAGGTTGAGCTTGTTGTGCATCTCCGCCGTGTGGTCAAGCGAGGTCTTGGAGGGCGACCTCTCGTAGCCGACGAAGATGTCCCTTGTGACGTAGGAGCCGACTTTCAGCGTGCTGTCCTCAAACCCTCGGTCTCCTTCCTGTATGCTCAGCAGGTCAAGGCCGATCTCAGAGCTTAAAAGCTCAGAGATTCCGCCTGCGGCAACCGCGGTCGCGAATTTCCCCATAAATGCCCTTTGCTGGCTCTGGAGCCTGTTGCTCGAAGCTCCGAAGACTATATAGGAGATTATGTCGATTTCTTCGAGATCAGGAGTGCTTGAGAGAGACAGGTCCGGTTCCCTCAGGTCTCCCGTGACGTTTACGTACACGTCTACATCGCCGGCGTCGTAATAGGCCTTGACGTTGAGATCCGGGTTATTCGATGCCCCCGTAAAATTAAGCGTGGCGTCCTCTATGTCGAAAAGCTTTCCGAAGACCGCGTAATACCCCTCGGATGACACTATGTTTCCCTGCATGTTAAGGTCGCCGCCCGGTTCTTTACTAAGCCTCAGTTTTCCTCTTGTGTTAAAGTTGGCCTCCTTGGTTTTAATCCACGTGCCCGAGGAGATGTCGACTGAGATATCCATCGCGGTTTTTTCTCTGTAAAAACCGGTTTCATTCTGTGCCTCAAGTGAAAACTCGTCGGCCAAGCTTTCGGTCTTCTCTATGAAGCTGATGTCTTTTATGGTTTTTATCCTGCCCGGGTACAGGCGAATTCTTCCCGCGGTGACCTTGGTCTTTCCCGTTACTTTAAGAAATTCGCCTTTTTTCTCTATCTTGAGATCGCCGGAGAGATCCGTTTTTATCGAATGAGGATTAAAACGGACTTTCTCCATCTCAAGATCCGCGCGGTAGGTGAAATCGGAGATGTCCATTTTGCCTTTCAGGTAGGCTTTCCCCTGTTTTGAACGGATTTCGGTCCTTGGCAGGGAGAGTTTTGTCCCGCTGAACAAGAGCTTTGCGTGCTCGGTGAACAGGCTGTTTCTGAGCTGGGTAAGAGACAGTCTTACGTCATTTAGTTCAAGGTTCCCTTTTACACGCGGTCTTGAGAGGGTGCCGTTTAGAGAAAGACTGCCGGATGAAAAGTCGCCATCGATTTTCTCTATCGAACTTGAAAAAATTTTCACGAAACCAAGACCGTACCCGTCCGACTTCAATTCAAGGTCCATCGAAGTTCCCATTACCGCTTCCAGCGGGCTCTGCGCATTTCGCGGAACCAGCAGATCTCCCCGTAAGCTCAGGCTTTCCTTCTGTCCCAGTGAGGATAGCAGGTCCAGAGAAAGTCTTCCTTCTTTGCCACCGAGTCTGATTTTCATATCTCCCGATGCCGGGAATCCGTAAGAGAAGCCTTCCGATCTTATTTCGGCCTGAACTGAAGGAGCGGCAAAAGAACCGCTGGCTCGGACTTTTCCGTTGAGAGTCCCTCCTAGGTCGTGTCTGAGATTAAGAACCTTCGATATGATCAGCGGATTGAAGCTTGTTATGTCGGCCCGCAGGTCGATCGTTTTTTCTTTCCTGTCGATTTCTCCCAGAAAGTCGGAGATTTTCCCTTCTCCGTAGGTAAGTTCATCTCCCCGAATCCTTGTTCTGTCAGAAGATATGTCAAGGAGGATATCTCCTTTGTTTTTAAACAGCTTTTCGTCCAGAAGACCTTCAAGATACGTGATCCTTAATCTTTTCTCGTGTTCCATGAGATCGCTGACGCTGAATTCTGAAGAGGCGTAGGAACCGTCTTTCTTGCTCAAAAGAACTCCTGCGTCAAAGCGAGTTTCCGTTCCCCGAAGCTTTGCCTCGATCGTGTCCGAGTAATTGCCGAGAACGCGGGCCCGTTCTCCCAGCAGATATATATCAAGCGATACCTTGGGGGTGTTTTTTAAATCAATCCGGGTGCTTGACCTAACGGACATGTCCTGGGCTATGAAATCTTCTTCATAGGCGAAGTTCTCTACGCGCGAGTTCGCCTCGATAAGCGGGGTGGAAATGTCTCCGCTTATCTTTCCGCTTGAGTCTATTTTTCCTAAAACCAGAGGGATCCTTTCGTCAATCTCGGAGAGAAAGCTCAGGTCCTGCGTTTTGAATTCAAAAACGCAGTCAAGGCTCTTCTGCGTTACTTTGGTTTTTTCCGCGGACAGGGAAAATTGATCGGACAGGACGTTAAGCCTGTTTACTGTCAGGGTTCCTTTTTGAATGCTGCCGTCTATCCGGGAGCTTATGCTCGTTATTCCGTATAGTTCGTCTGTTTTAAGATCGGCGTTTACGCGCAAGTACTTGTTTTCAAAGAACTTACCTTTTTTCGGTATCGCCCCCTTAAAAGTCGCGCTTCCGTCGACATAGTTGTCAATTGCGATATCTGGGAATTCGAATTTCAGCTTGAATCCTTTTGCCTTTGAGGTCGAATCGAAATCCATACCGTCGTTTCTGAACGTCATGTAACCTTCGATCCGAAGGCTGCTCTGCTCGCTGTCTATTACGTCGAGATAATCGGGTTCGATCCGAAGGGAATAGATTTCCCTGCTCGCCCAGCTGCCGCTTACCCTGAGATTCGAGTTCAGCCTTGAGTCGTTTCCGAACTTAAGCGGGTAGGGGGTGCGGTTGAGTATCTCGGTCAGTTCATCCGTGTTCGCGCCGTTTAGCTCCGCGGTGAGATCAAACCAGTTCTTCTCTTCTCCCGCGAGCCATTTCTTAAAGTCGATGCTGCCCTTCAGGCTTGACTCCCCGAATCCTCCGCCTGCCGTGCCTTCTATAAAGGTCTTTGTCCCTTTAATGGTTACAGGACTGAGGTCCATCCGAAACGGCTTTCCGTTAAGAAAAGAATCGGGTGTCGAGATTTCCATCGTGCCGACCATGTTGTCTAAGGAATGCATCTTGACCTTCGTTTTTGCCTTGAGGTTTATTTCTCCCTTTTCAGTTATTCCGAGCGTGTCGAAAAACACGGTCATGTCGAATTCAGGGTTCCTCAGGCCTCTCGCGATCCCGCTTCCCCTGACCGGCACGCCCTCGACCTTGAATCCCGCGTCTTTGAATACGCAATCCCAGGAAGCTATATCGATTTTCCCCTTGAGGTTTCTTATCCTGATTCTGGGGGACACGTAGTCGAAATTTATGTCCTTCGCGTCAAGTTCGATCTTTTTCGTCAGTTCAATGATGTTTATCGAGAACAGAGACTCCTCAACCAGGTCAAATTCCCAGACCTTGTCTCTGGTGCGGTCAACAATCGTAATGCGGGAATCGCGGATTCTGTTATTCGCGAAAATGAGGCTTATTCTTTCCCCTTGCGGGCCCTCGGCGGTTTTGTCTTGGTTCTTCAGTTTCTTGAAATCCCATACCCCGCGTCTGTCCTTTGCAAGAAAAACTCTGAGACCCCGTATCTCCGTGTCGGACAAGTAGAGCTTCTTTCTCGAAATCATTGAGTAAAGAAGCGGGATTGAATAGTTCGTCGAGAGTTTTTCGATCTCCATGTAACTCTCTCCGGCTATTTTTACTTCAATATCGCTTATCTCCAGTGTGGAGATTATGCTTCCCTCGATACCTCCGAGGCTGATATGGAAATTGGGGATTGAGTTTAGCCTTCGCTCTATGAGGTTTTTTGCGTACTGGCGGCTTCCCTCGGTCTGGGAGAACAGAAAAAGCCCCAAGACAAGGCCGCAGACTACTGCCGTGAATATAAAAAAAATCGTTCTTCGACGCACTGTCCTTAGTGAAAACGCAGGGAACTTCTCTTCAGTTACGCTGTAAGGATCTGGATTTTCCTAACAAGCCTATTATACTTAAAAGCCGCCAAATAAAAACAGAACTCACTTGAGGTGCCCGGAAGGTTCCTTCCAAAGAAATGTTCTGTTCGCTACGGGCTTTTTCCCGTAAAACCGGATCGTGCGAGAGGCAATTTTGAGATACCCGAGGCGGTGCGGAAACAGGGTTTCTTTCAGGTTCACTTACGCTATCCGGGCTGCTCTTATGATGTTATAAGCGAAGCTGCCACGGTAATTCGAAGGAGGTTGTTTTAAATGCTAAAGGTGTCCGGAAAACAGGTTGCGGCTGTTTTTGGGGTTGTGCTTCTGATAATTGCTCTCATAAAAATCATCTCCGTTGCCGAGATGAGCCCTCCCGTCATATCCCTTGAGCGGGATGTTAAGAGTCTCGGCTTAAAGCCCCTTGAGGTGACTGTGTCTGACAAGGGCACAGGGCTTTCCAAGGTGCGCATCTCTCTGCTTGACGCTTACGGGGAATCCGTTCTTGTTGAAAAAGAATACGAGAAAGGAACTAAAAGCGATGTGATAAGCGTGAGAATCAATCCCGAGAAGCTTGGCATAAAAAGCGGCGCAGCGGAACTTCTAATAGAGGCGACTGACCGTTTCATGAATGGTCTTTTCCCCGGGAGAAAAGCCGTTTTCAGCCAGAGAGTCACCCTGGATTTCATCCCTCCCCAGATACAGGAACTCTCGCCCGCGCTGTACATAAGACACGGGGGCGCAGGAGTTGTCATCTACAAGGTTTCTGAGGACACGGTCTCAAGCGGCGTTGAAATAAAAGACCTCTTTTTTGAAGGCTACACGGGGTACTTCGAAGATCCCTCGGTATACCTTGCCTTTTTCGCCTACCCGTATAATGCGGACAGGGGTGAGAAGATAGAAATTCTTGCGGCTGACGCGGCCGGCAACGAAGCGAGGGAATCTGTCTATTACCGGCTTCTTCGGGCCTCTTACGTAAAGGATGAGATAGGCCTCTCCGAGTGGTTTCTTAAAAGCAAGGTGCTTCCGCTTTTCACCAAGGTCTACGGCTATTCCCCGGTCGGAGATGACGGGACCCCCGATTTGCGCAAGGCGTTTCTGAAGATCAACAGCGAAACGAGAAAGGAAAACGACAACAGGATATATGAGATCGGAAGACAAAGCAGGAAGGAGATTCTCTGGAAAGGGAAGTTCAACCAGCTTCGCAATTCCAAGGTGGGCGCGACATTTGCGGATCACAGGAGATACCTGATGGACGGCAACGTGATCGACAATCAGTATCACCTCGGCTACGACCTCTCGGTTACTAAAAAATACCCTGTCCCCGCTTCTAACACCGGAGTGGTGGTTTTCGCTGAGCACCTCGGCATATACGGCAATACGGTTATCATCGACCATGGAATGGGAGTTATGAGTCTTTACTCCCACCTGAGTTCGATGGATGTGAGCGTCGGGGACAGCGTGGGGAAAAAAGATATCGTGGGAAGGACGGGCACTACCGGGCTTGCTGTTGGAGACCATCTGCATTTCGGGGTTTACGTCCAGGGAGTTCCGGTGAGGCCGCTTGAGTGGTGGGACGCCAAGTGGATCAACGACAACATACTGTACAAGGTTAACTACGTTAAGAAGAGTTCCGGGGTCAAGGAGAGCCCGCGGTGATTGTCTACGGCAAGAATTCAGTCACAGAACTTCTCCGCAATTCTCCTCGGGAGATAAAGAAAATCATGGTCTCGGAGAATTTCGACGTTTCTTCTGACCCGAGGATTAACGCCTCGATCAAGAAATTCCGCATAAAACTCACCCATCTTCCGAGAAGCGCGATTACGGACATATGCAAAAGCCCGAATCACCAGGGTATAGCGGCTGAAATCTCCGATTTTACCTACAGTTCGGTTGAGGAGATCCTCGGTGTGGCGAGGGAAAGACGGGAGAAGGTTTTTCTTCTTGTTCTCGATCATATGGAAGACCCGCAGAATTTCGGCGCCATAATAAGGACCGCGGATTTTCTCGGAGTCCATGGGATCGTGATACCCGCTGACCGGGCGTGCGACGTGAATCCGACGGTGGTAAAAGTTTCCTCCGGGGCTTCGGCCAACATAAAGATCGCCCGGGAGACGAATCTCGGCAGGGTGATCGATGCTCTTAAGAAAAAAGGGGTCTGGGTCGCGGGAGCCGATGCGGGTTCCGAGGACGCGGTCTGTGACTGCGACTTCGCTTCGCTCGATATAGCAGTTGTGATAGGGAACGAGGGCAGGGGAATGCGAAGCAAGACAAGACAGAAATGCGATTTTCTGCTTTCTGTTCCAAGAGAGGGGAAAGTGGAATCTCTAAACGCTTCCGTAGCCGCGGGGATTTTTCTCTACGAGGTCTACAGACAGAGGCACGGAACTAAAGCCCTATGAGGCTTTTCAGATGTTCTTCCGTAATGATATCCGTTCCGAGCTCGCGGGCTTTTTGAAGTTTCGTGGTTCCCGGGTCCGCTCCTGAAACCAGAAAATCTGTCTTTCCAGATACCGAGTTAACGACTTTTCCGCCGAGTCTCTCTATCTCGCTTTTTATCTGCTCCCGGGGAACCGATAGAGTGCCTGTCAGGACAAACGTTTTTCCGCCGATTTTTTCATTTTCCCCTGACGGCTCTGGTTCTTCTTCTATTCTCACCTGACGCAAAAGCGCTTCTACCACGCTCTTTCTCTCGTGGTCCTCAAAGAATCCGAGTATGCTTTGGGCCAGTTCCTCGCCTACGCCTTCCACTTGGAGAAGATCTTCGCTTGTGGCTGCCATGAGGTTCTCAGGGGTCTTGAATTCACGGGCGAGCGTCTGCGCGGTTCTGGTGCCCACGTGCTTTATGCTAAGAGAGTTTAAGAATCTCTCGAGGCTTATATCCCTGCTTTTTTTTATCTCTTCTAGGAGGTTGTCGGCGGACTTTTCCGCAAACCCCTCAAGTCCGAGAAGCTGTTCCCTCCTGAGAGTGAAAATATCGGCCATGTTTCTCAGGATTCCTTCGTTTATCAGTTGCTCCACTCTTTTCCCCCCGAGTCCTTCTATGTCAAAAGCGTTTCTCGAAGCGAAAAGACTTATTCTTCCTTTGATCTGCGCGGGACAGGAAGTGTTCGGACAGAGATGAAATGAGCCTTCTCTCTCAATTGAAGCTTCGCAGTGGGGGCAGTCCTTCGGCATGGAGAAACTTTCCTTTCCTCTTTCCTTCGAGGGGACGACTTCCACCACTTCCGGTATCACGTCTCCCGCCCTTTGCACAACCACGGTGTCGCCGATTCTCACGTCTTTTTCCCTTACGGTGTCCTCTGTGTGAAGGGATGCCCTCTTTATCTCGATGCCGGATATCTTTATCGGCTCAAGCTCGGCCACCGGGGTGAGGTGTCCCGTTCTTCCGACCTGGATGATTATATCCCTTATTTTCGTGGTTACCTGCTTGGGGGAGAACTTTATGGCCACGCTCCAGCGGGGATATTTCGCCGTTGTTCCCAGGATTTCCTGCAGCCTCCTGCTTCTTACCTTCAAAACGGCCCCGTCGATCTCATAATCGATGGAATCTCTTTTCTGCTCAAGCTCCCTCGCGTACTCAATGGCCTGGTCGATGCCCAGGCAGTCTTTGGGTTCTTCAACACGGAACCCCCATTTATGGAAAGCCTCGTATATTTCAAGCTCGTCTCTTAAATCCACCCCTTCGCAGCTACCCACTCCCCAGGCGTAAAAGTGCAGGGGACGTCGCGCGGTCACGGAAGAGTCAAGCTGGCGAAGCGAACCTGAAGCCGCGTTCCTCGGGTTTTTAAACAGCGTCCTGAGAGGCTTCGGTTTTTTATCTTCTTTTAAGAGGGTTTCGTTCTTTTTTTCAAGTTCCTCATTAAGTTTTTCAAGCTCTTCATTCAGCTTTGCGAACAGGCTTTTCGGGAATACGACCTCTCCCCTTATCTCGACCAGCTTCGGCTTTCGGTCTCGCCCCGAAAGAGCCAGGGGAACGGACCTTACGGTCTTTAAGTTCGCCGTTATCTCCTCTCCCGTTTTTCCGTTGCCTCTCGTGGCACCGTGGAGCAGCTTTCCTTCAGCGTAGGTAAGCGATGCCGAGACTCCGTCGAACTTGGGCTGCAGGACGTATTCGATTTCTTCTTCGGTCTTGAGAAATCTTTTTATCCGCCTGTCAAACTCCCTGGTTTCCTGCTCATCCACTGCGTTATCGATGCTCATCATCGGAATTACGTGGGAGAACGGATTGAACTGCTCAGAAACCTCTCCCGCGACTCTCTGCGAGGGGGAATCCGGGACGGCCAGGCCGTGGTCCTGCTCAAGCTCAACAAGCCTTCTCATGAGTCTGTCATAATCGGCGTCGGGAATCTCAGGGTTGCTCTCCGCGTAGTAGAGATGGTCATGGCGCCTTATTTCCTCTCTCAGGCGGGATACTTCCGCCCGGGCCTGCTTTTTGGTGAGTCGGGCCATTTTACGAGTCGTGGCTTGCGAGCCATTTAAGGAGTTCGGAAAGACCGTAGGTGTTTACGACGTCTGTTTTCTTTACCCATCCCCGCCTTGCTGTTCCGACCCCGAAGATCATTCTTTCGAGGTGCTCGGTCCTGTGGGCGTCGGTTGACACTATGATCTTGACCCCGGCCTCAACAGCTTTTCTGGCGTGGGTATCCTTGAGGTCAAGCCGCTTGTAGGACGAGTTTATCTCCAGCGCCTTGCCATGATTCCTGGCGGTCTCGATAACGGCGTCTATATCGACCTTGTAGGGCTCTCTCTGCGCTATCAGCCTTCCGGTCGGGTGCCCGAGAGCGTCCACGTTGGGATTTTCCAGGGCGCCGCATATCCGTCTTGTCATTTCCTCTTCTTCCATCAAAAAGGAGCTGTGAACCGACGCGACGACGAAATCAAGTTCCCGAAGCACCTCATCTGGATAATCAAGAGAGCCGTCGGGCAGTATGTCGACCTCGGAACCCATGAGTACTCTTACCGCTCCGCCCTCGGAGTTTATTTTTTCCACTT
The DNA here is from genome assembly GCA_026705445.1 of Candidatus Dadabacteria bacterium. NCBI lineage: Bacteria > Pseudomonadati > Thermodesulfobacteriota > Candidatus Dadabacteria > Candidatus Dadabacteria bacterium. The sequence continues at coordinate 32,508 of JAPPAR010000025.1, read as the reverse complement.
CCTCTTTTTTCTGCCAAAGCCTCTTTGTGCTGAGTCCCTTTGCTATCCTTGATGAGGGCGAGTGGTCGGTCATGGCTATATATTCGTAGCCGAGAGATGCCGCCTTGTCCGCCATCTGGCGGATGGTTGACGCTCCGTCGCTCCAGGTTGAATGGGCATGGAGGTCTCCTCTTAGGTCTTCTATCTCGATCAGCGCGGGAAGCTCCCCTGCGCGCGCCGCCTCGATCTCTCCGCGGTCTTCCCGCAGCTCAGGGGCAATATAGCCCAGCTCGAGGGATTCGTAGACTTCCTCCTCGGAGACAAAGTATCCATTACCGTTGCGGATACCCATGTGGTCTGTCTCAAGACCCTTTGCCGCCGCAATTTCCCTTATTCTTGCGTTATGGGCGGGCGAGCCAGTAAGGTTCTGAAGTGCCGAGCCGTAGCAGTGGGGCTCTACGACCAGAAGATCGGTCCGTACCCCGGCCTGCGTAAGAATCCGCGTGCTGTTTTCGGTTCTGCCGAGAACTTCCTTGATGAAAGCGAGAGCCGTGAATTTCTCTATGACTCCCGCCCCGTCATCGGCCGAGGCGATTATGTCTATGTTCGCGACGGTTTCCCTCATCCTTCGGAGCGAGCCTGCCAGCTCGGCCCGCAGGACGCCGGGGATTATCTCTATTTTCTCTTTTACCTCCGTGGCGAGAGCGTGGGCCTTTACAAGCCTCATCCTCTTTTTCCCACCCTCGAAAACCTCTACCGAGCGCGATATCTGCTCGATTTTCTTTTTTCCTATGCCGTCTACCTCGAGAATGTCCGGGCTGGCGATGGTTTCCTTAAGGCTTTCGATGTCCGCTACTCCGAAGTGCTTTACGAGGGTGCGGAGAAACTTCGGTCCGACTCCTCTTATATCGAGAAGTTCTGCGAGTTCGTCGGGAACCTGTTTTTTTATCTCCTCGTAGTAGGCGATCTTCCCGGTGAGCCTGTGCTCGATTATTTTCTGGGAAAGATCCTTGCCGATTCCCGGTATCGTTGAGAGTTCCTTTTCCCCGTCGAATTCCTCAAGGGAATCCGGCATTGAGGAGATGTTGCGCGAGGCCTTTCTGTAGGCGTTTATCTTGAAGACGTTTTCATCCAGAATCTCAAGAGAATCGGCTATCCTTGAGAATATTTTCGCGATCTCGTTGTTTACGCTGTCCATAAAGCACATTGGGGCCTCAGGAGACTTTCTGGGTCTGCATTGAGTACTTCTTTATTCCCAGGACTATTCCGTCCACTATTCTATTTATGTAGGCTTCGCTCTTCAGTCTTTTTTCCTCTCTGGGATTTGTTATGAAAGAGGTCTCAATCAGCAGGCTCGGTACATCCGCTCCGATCAGCACGACAAAAGGCGCCTTTTTCACTCCCTTGTTGTTTATGTACTTGTATTTCACGGAAACGTTCTGAATTATGGATTTCTGCACGTAACCGGCGACCTGCTGGGACTCTTCTTTCTTGGCGCTGAGTATATATTGCTTGAGCGTGCTTCCAAGATCATTCAGTCCCTTGGTCGTGGTGGCGTTCTCCCTGGCCGCGAGCTGGAGTGAGGTCTGGTCGTCTGTAAAGCCCAGTATGTAGGTCTCTATTCCGTGCGCCTTTTTCCTTCTTGCCCCGTTGCAGTGTATGGATATGAAAATGTCTGCCTTTCTTTTTTTCGCTATTGCCGTGCGCTCCTCAAGAGGAATGAACCTGTCGGTGCTTCTTGTAAGGTAGACGTTTTCTATGCCGAAGCTCTTTCCCTCTTCTATAAGCCTCTCCCTAAGTCTCTTGGCTATCCTGAGGTTTACGTCCTTTTCCCTGAGGCCGCTTGGACCTACGGCGCCCGGATCATGTCCTCCGTGGCCCGGGTCGATCACTATGGTCCTTACCTTGAGTCCGAGGGCCTGCTTGAGGCTTGCTATCTCTCCTTCGGGAACCTTGGATTTAAGAGAGGGTCCCTGCTTGTCGTGTGAAGGAGCACCCTCCGCGAATATTTTCTCAGGCTGCGCTCCCGCTCCCTTTATGTCCATCACGAGCCGGAAAGAAGGGTTCTGTTCCGACTTTCTCAGGGAAAAGACCTTGTGGCCTTCAAGATCCTTTATGTAGAGCACGACGCGCGAGACTCCCGGGCGGTTGCTCGCGAAACTTATCTTCTCAAGAAGTCCTTTCGTGATGGGCTCGATGTTGACCGAATCCGAGATGACGGTTTTTTCAAGGTCAACGTAAAGGCGGGGAGGGGTTTTGAGATCGGGGTCGGCACGCAGCATTTTGGATGTGTACTTGATCTCTCTGTCGGCCTCTATTACGACCCGCGTATAGTCGTCCGTTGACCAGTGCCTTATTTTCTTTACGACGGCGTATCCCTTGGGGTATTTTTTGGGCGGCGCCTTTTTTGCCGCGGGCTCTGCTTTCTTTGAAGTTTTTGCTCCCGTGAGTGTCGCCAGCCTCTTCTTCGCTATCTCGTAGGTGTCTGCTTCCTCCATTCCGTAGACGATCCTCTGGTACGCCGTTGCGGCTTCCTTTTTCTCCCCCCTGCGCTCAAGGATCCTTCCCATCCGAAGCCACGAGTCGTCGGCCAGGCTGTCTTTCGGATATCTTTTCACGAACTCCCGCAAGTACTGAAGCGCTTTCTCGGAGTCCTCGGGCGTTTTGAACCTGAGGGACTTTCTGTCGTAGACCCTGGCGGCGGCGAAGAGACAGAGCGGGGCGTTTTTCCACTCGGGATCCTGCGAATACAGCCTGTAGAAAGTGCTTCCCACGAGATCCCATGTTTCGCTTCTCTTGGATTTTTCGGAATTTGACTCGATCTGGCGGTAAAGCTTGAAATTCTCTTCGAAGAGGGCCCTGTTTTTCTCCTTCGCCGTGGCGAAAGAAAGGGTAAGCAGGCAGATAGAAGCTATGAGAAAGGGAAAAAGTTTTATGCGGCTTCTCACTTTACACAGAAAGTATATTGGCTGTTGGGCCGTTGTAAATTTTTTTCGGAAGATTTGTATGTTATGTTCTTACAAAATTAATTCTACCATGTTTGGCGTGTTCTATGAAGGTCAGAGTGCTTGGATGTGCCACTTCAACAGGCGTTCCCGTAGTGGGCTGCCAATGTGATGTATGCACATCGGATAATATTAAGAACAAACGTACTAGAAGTTCCGTGGTTGTCGAGGTGGCCGGAAAGAAAATACTTATCGACACTTCGACCGATCTGAGGACCCAGGCTCTGAGGGAGGGCATAACCAGGATCGATCTCGTTCTCTATACCCACTCCCACGCGGACCACACCCACGGAATAGATGATCTTAAGGCGTTTAACTTCATAAATTCAATGGACATAGACTGTTACGCGAACAAGTGCGCCCTTACCAACATAAAGCGGAATTTCGCCTACATATTCGATTCCTTTCCCGCCGCGGGAGGAAAGCCCAGGCTTAACTTCAAGGAGATAAACGGGGAAATTAGGTTCGAGGGGATCAGGATAGAGCCAATCGACATCTATCATCACAACTGGCAGATACTCGGCTACAGGATCGGGTCTTTCGGTTACGTTACCGACTGCAGCGCCATTCCTGAGGAATCCTACGAAAAGCTCTCGGGGCTTGACCTTCTGATACTCGGCGCGTTGAGGTACAAACCCCACAGGGCCCACTTCAGCATAGAGCAGGCGGTAGGGGAAATAGAGAAACTGGGACCCAAAAGGGCCCTTCTTACCCACATGGGACACGAGCTTGAATACGAAAAGCTCCTCGCGGAACTCCCGGATCATGTAGAGCCGGCGTATGACGGAGCCGAAATAGAACTGAGGGATCCCTGATATTATCCCGCCCGGGTGGCGGACAAGGAAGAAAAATGCAGGATCTAGTATCAAAACTTGTTGAGAAAAACTCCTCGAAGATAGTTCTCTGCGTTCTTGACGGACTCGGGGGGCTTCCCGTTGACGGAAAGACCGAACTCGAGGCGGCACGAACCCCGAATCTTGACCGGCTTTCTTCGGCTGGGTCTATGGGGCTACACGTGCCGGTTGAGAGGGGCATAACCCCTGGAAGCGGTGCCGCGCACCTCGCGCTTTTCGGCTATGATCCCCTCAGAAACGAGATAGGAAGGGGGGTGCTCGAAGCGCTTGGCCTCGGTATTGATCTCGGCCCGTCGGATGTGGCGGTGAGGGGCAACTTCGCCACCGTGAAATACGAAGGGGATAACCCGGTCGTTACCGACAGGAGAGCGGGCAGGCTCAGCACCGAGGAGAACAGGAGGGTGATTTCCAGGATTTCGTCGGTCGTCAAGGAGGTATGCGGGGTAAAAGTAAATTTCTATCCGGGTCTTGAGCACAGGTTTGTCGTGGTTCTGTCGTTTCTGGCGCAGCTCTCGGAATCAGACGCACTTGTCTGCGACACAGACCCGCAGGCAGAAGGCAAAGCTCCTGTCAGGCCCCGCGGGGAGAACGGCAGTTCCCAGAAGACGGCTGAGATCGCGGGAGAGCTGATTGACAGGGCCTGCGAAGCGATAAGGGATGAGCCCGTTGCCAACTACATGCTTCTTAGGGGTTTTTCAGTGAGGCCTGATCTTCCGACCTTTGATGAGGCCTACGGGCTTCGAGCCGGATGCGTTGCCGCCTATCCGATGTACAGGGGAGTGTCGAAGCTGCTCGGGATGGACGTCCTTGAGGTCACAGGGGATTCCATCGGTGATGAGATCGAGACGCTTTCTCGTAATTTCGAAGATTATGACTTTTTCTACCTGCACGTGAAGAAAACGGACAGTTACGGAGAGGACGGGAATTTCGGGGCGAAGGTGGGTGTGATAGAGGAATTCGATTCGCTTCTCCCCGAAATCATGGAACTCGGGGTTAATGTTCTTGCCGTAACGGGTGATCACTCGACCCCGTCGGCAATGAAGTCGCACAGCTGGCACCCGGTGCCCCTTATGATCAGTTCTAAATACTGCAGGGGAAGGGGTGTGGCGGGTTTCTCCGAATCGTCCTGCCTGTCCGGTGACCTGGGGATCATAAAGGCGACGGAGATAATGCCGCTTCTTCTCGCTCACGCGGGACGGCTTCGCAAGTTCGGCGCTTGAAATTTGTCCCTTGCGTGATACTTTTTACAATCCGATTTTGTGCCGAAGTGGCGGAATAGGCAGACGCGCTATCTTGAGGGGGTAGTGCCCTACGGGCGTGCGGGTTCGACTCCCGCCTTCGGCACCACAATCTTGATTGACGCTGTAGATAATGCTTTCGTCCTTTCCCTAGGCCGTAGTCTGTACAAGTGTAGTTCTCCTCACATATTCCAGAGGTGACTAGGCGATACCTCAAATTTCTTCTTTTTTTCTCTTCAATTCCTAAACCGTTTTTTTCGTTCGATTAAACCAGTTTTTAAATTACAATAACGAGGACAAGCCATGAATGAGAAAAATGACGCACTTAGGTTGGGGAAAAGCTTTCCAACTATAGATAGTGACCAAATTCAAAAACTGATCCGAGTTTGTATTGAATGCCCGCAACTAAAACGCAGAAATCGTTCGTCGGCGTCTAAGGCGAAGGTGGTGATGTAAGCTATGTCATTCGCAGATTTTATCAAGAGGTGCGTCATATTAGACCTTGAGGTAATCGCCGGACAGATTCGAGATATTGGTGTGTTACGCGGAGGCGACGAGTTGCGGATTCGCGATGTGGGATTGTTAAATGACGCGATTCAAAAACTCAGTGCATTTGCATACGGTGCTGGTTTTGTGGCGGGGCATAACATAGTTGCCCACGATAGACGTTTCATAGAAGATCACCTACCGGGTGCCGAGATTCTCAACCTACCTGTTGTAGATACTCTCTACTTGGCTCCTCTCGCGAGTCCGCAGCAGCCCTATCACCACTTGGTCAAAGACTACAAGCTTGTTAATACGGCGCAGAGTGATCCCGTTGCGGACTGCCGGCTCTCGTTGCAACTGTTGGAAGACTGCTGGGTTATCTTGGAGAAACGGGAACGCGAGCATCCAGGGCTAGTGTCGATCTATCGCAGCTGCTTTGACGACTCTGATGCTCCCGGCAGTGTCTCGTCTCTTAACCTGAACGGGACCGGTATCTTTCTGGAAGCTCTTGGCGCCCGGCTACTGTCTCGAGATCTCGTGCTCCGCAGCTTCGAGCACTTCGCTCGCGACAGGGCGTGCCCGGTTGCAATCCGTCGTAAACTACCGTCTCTTCTAGACGACCCAATGACTCGACCGGCTGCTGCCTATTCCCTTGCTTGGCTCACGGTATCAGGGACTGAGTCCATTCTTCCGCGCTGGGTATACCGTACTTTCCCGGCCGCTCCCCAATTTCTGCACTCGGTCCGGAGCGTTCGGTGTGACGACCCGAGGTGCACGTATTGCTTTGTCCATCACGACCCCCGTGGCAAACTGGAGGAGTATTTCGGGTATAGAGCCTTTCACCCGACCCCAATGACGAGCGACGGAGATAGTCTGCAGGAACGGATTGTCCTGCGGGGAATCGAAAAACAGCCGATTTTGGCGATTCTGCCAACAGGCGGTGGTAAGTCGCTTTGCTTTCAACTACCCGCGATTGTCCACAACGAGCGGACCAGAGCACTTACCATTGTTATTTCTCCGCTCCAGGCGCTGATGAAAGATCAGGTTGAGAATCTCAATCGTAAGACCAAGACTGGGAACCTCGCAGCTGCTTTGAATGGCCTCCTGACCATGCCCGAGCGTCATGACGTGCTCGAAGCAGTACGGCTCGGACGGTTTGCACTCCTCTATGTCTCACCCGAACAACTGCGGAACCGTTCTTTCAAAACAGCTATACGTCAGCGTGAGATTGCCACTTGGGTGTTCGATGAGGCTCACTGCATCTCGAGATGGGGCCACGACTTCCGTCCAGACTACCTGTACGCGGCACGCTTCATCCGCGAGTTCTCGGCGAGAGAAGGGATTGACCCTGCTCCGGTAGCGTGTTTCACTGCGACCGCAAAGCTCGACGTACGTGAAGAAATCATTGCGCATTTCCGTGATGAGCTTGGCCAAGAGCTCAAGGTACTCGCAACTGATAGAGTTGACCGAGAGAACCTGAACTACTCGGTCGAAGAGGTGTCCCCTATGCAAAAAAGAGCTCGCATCCTCGAGTTGCTTGCAGAGCACATTGGAGAGCCGTCGGCCACAGTACCCCGAGGCGCAGCAATCATCTACGCGGGCAGGCGCAGACGGACGGAAGAACTTGCAACGTCACTGCGCGTCCACGGATGGAATGCTGAGCATTTCCATGCCGGCATCGATCCACCCGAGAAGAAGCGCGTCCAGGATGCGTTCATCTCTGGAAAGGTGCCAATTATCGTTGCGACCAACGCCTTCGGTATGGGGATTGATAAGGAAAACGTGCGACTTGTCGTACATGCTGACGTTCCCGGATCCCTTGAGAACTATCTGCAGGAAGCCGGGCGGGCAGGCCGAGACGGCGATTCGGCAAACTGTGTTCTGCTCTTTGCCAAAGGTGACCTCGAGGATCAGTTCGACTTGGCCTCGCGCGGTTGTCTTACCCAACGAGACATTTCTCAGATACTCAAAGCAGTCCGCAGGGCACGGCGTCGGGACGCTGAAGAAATCGTGCTTTCACCTGGTGAAATTTTGCGGATACCGGACACTGAGGTGTCGTTCGATGAGCGTGAAACATCAGCGAATACGAAGGTCAGAACCGCCATCTCATGGTTGGAACGCACGGGCTTTGTACTACGCGACGAAAACCAGACCCGCGTTTTCCAAGGTGTACCGGCAGTGCCTGATATCGATACTGCAAAAAGAAAAATGGAGGAGCTTAACCTCTCAGAACATGTACAACAGCGGTGGCTGGAAGTAATCAGTGAACTGCAAGAGGCAGATATCCGAGAAGGAATCGACACTGATCAGCTTGCCCACTTACCCTCTTTTCGATCACTCAAGTCTCATATTGGCGAAGACGCAGCAAATTGGGACCGCACTGCGTCCCGGGAAATCCTCCGCACCTTAGATGAAATGACACGCGCCGGATTGCTAGAGAGCGGACTCTACTTTACGGCCTGGGTTCGGCATAAGACGAAGAGCCGGTCGCTGGATCGGCTTGAGGAGATTGTAAGAGTTGAAAAAGCGGTGGTGGACCTCTTGCGCACTGAGTACTCTGATATAACATCCGGCACCGAAATACTGTTGTCCATCTCCCATTTGCAGGAGCGCCTTCGAACCGAGGGAATAAAAGTCACCCGCGACAGCACGCTAAAGCTACTTGTGGGTTGGGCACGCCAAGGCTTTAGTCAAAAAGCGCTCATAACGCTCGGAGGCGGCGGGCGACATGGCTTGCGTGTGAGTCTGCAAGCCGACTGGGCTGGCTTTCGGGAACAAGTGGACCTGCGCGTCCAAGTAAGCCGGACGGTGCTCAAAGTTCTCCTCTCAATTGCCGAGCGACAAGGCCTGATTGGTGAACAACTCGTGCTGTTTTCTCTGGAAGATCTCCGGTGCGGCATCAACGGGCAATCCGGATTGGTTAATCGGATCGGCGACCCATTCAACGCAATCGAGAAAACGCTCCTGTTCTTGGACGAGCACGACGTTATCAAGCTCCAGAAGGGCCTGTCGATTTTCCGCCAGGCAATGACTATACGATTTCCGGACGAGGCAAAAGGAAAACGCTATTCCGACCGCCATTACCGTCCCCTCCAAGACCACTACGATCAACGGGTGTGTCAGATTCATGCAATTGGGCGCTATGTGGAGGAAGCACAGGCAGAACTCAACAGCGGTCGCCGCTACATACAAAGCTACTTCAGTCTGCCTGCGTCTGAGTTCGTTCAGCATTATTTCGCGAACGATCCTAAGACACTCAAGCGAGCTACGTCGCGGGAGAGCTATGCGGAGATTGTTGAAAGCCTCCGCAATGATGCTCAGGAGCAAATTGTCACCGCGTCGAAGGATCACAATTTACTAGTGCTGGCAGGCCCTGGATCTGGAAAGACGCGCGTTGTGGTTCATCGATGTGCCTACCTTTTAAGGGTAGAGCGCGTACGACCCGAACGCATCCTAGTTGTCTGCTTCAACCGCTCCGCAATGTACCAGTTGCGAGTACGGCTCAGAGATCTCGTCGGTGATCTGGCACGCCAAGTTGCCGTACATACCTACCACTCTCTTGCTCTGCACCTGACCGAGCGATCGATAGCCGCCCGGGTCGAGGTGGCAGGTCAGGAGGACATCGACTTTGACAGTATCATTGACGAGGCGAACAGCCGCCTACGGGGTAAAGAGCAGGTTGTAGGAATGGAGCCGGACGAGCTTCGGGACCGAGTGCTCTCAGGTTTTGAATACGTGCTCGTGGACGAGTATCAGGACATTGATGCGCGACAGTATGAATTGATCACTCACATTGCGCGACGGGCGGGCGAAGACGAAGACCGCGACCGCTGCGCGACGATCCTCGCAGTGGGCGATGACGATCAGAGCATCTACGGGTGGCGCGACGCTAACATCCAATTTTTGCGTCAGTTTGAGAAAGAGTTCAAGGCCCAGCGACATTACCTAGTCGAGAATTATCGATCTACTCAGCGCATTATCGCCGTGTCTAACACATTGATCTGTCACAACCGGGACCGGATGAAATTGAAGCATTCGATTCGGGTAAATGTGGATCGTTTGAAAGAGCTTCCCGGCGGCGAGTGGGAATTGCTGGATAATGTTGCCCAAGGGCATGTCTCACTGCTGAAAGTGGAGGGTGGCGAGGCACAAACAGCTGCGGTGTTAGCAGAGATTGAGCGTCTGCGAAGGCTCGATCCGGAGCCGGATTGGTATAACTTCGCTGTCCTCTCGCGAACGCATGATCAATTGGCTTCTGTACGCGCGCTCCTTGAACGTGAGGGAGTGCCGGTCCGTAGGGTTCTCCGGGATGGATTGCCGCCTCTTTGGCGTATTCGAGAATTCAAACGCCTGCTCACACACTTGGAAGAAAGTAAACTGCCAGAGGTCTCTATACCAAAGTTGCGTGGGGAACTCTCTAGGGTTTGTGGTGTAGATTCATTCTGGACGGCAATGGCAAGCCGTATGCTGATGGATATTGAGGTAGAGTTTGGAGAAGAATCTTGTGCTGTGGTTGATGTGGTGGAGGCGCTATATAGGTGCTTTGCCGACCATTACCGCTCGCATGTCTTTGGCGACGGGGTGTTGGTTAGCACGGTGCATGCAGCGAAGGGATTAGAGTTTTCCCATGTCATTGTGCTCGGTGGTGAGTGGAAGAAGGGGAACATTGGCTCCTATGAGGAGGAGCGTCGCCTCTACTACGTAGCGATGACGCGAGCACGTAAGACACTTGCGTTGATAGACCGGAGAGACGATCCGCTTCCCTATGTGCGGGAGTTCGAGTCGAAGAACTTACGCATTCGTAAAGTCAGTGTCGCCAAGGGCCGATCAGACAAGCTTACCCATGTCCGCTACACGGTGCTTGGAATGCGGGATTTGTTCATAGACTTTGCGGGTGAGAAGCCTGAAGGACACGGAGTACACATCTCGCTGACCCGTATGCAAGTCGGTGATTCGATCACTTTGAAACGCGAGCAATCTGGCCAAGTCGTGGTGCTAGACTGCGAGGGCAAGCAGGTTGGATGTCTCTCAAAGAACACCGCGGAAAGTTGGCAGCAGCCAGATTTGAACCAGGTCGATGAAGTCCGGGTGCTCGGCATGGTATCGCGTGAACAGGAGGACTGTAAACCGGAGTATCGAGATCGAATTGCCGTACCCGATTGGGAGCTTCCGCTCCTCGAAGTGCGCCATCGTAGCCCGTCTACTGAATAGTCGATGTCTCGCACCTTTATCGCTTCTTGGCGTTTCAGTTTTTCCCTGCTCCTTTCCGCGATTTTGGGTTACGGGGTATCCGCCGCCGATCCGGAATCTTCTCCCCGGACGGGAAAGATAGTCGAGATCGAGATAAACGGCTCCATAAATCCCTCGACAGTGGATTACATTAAAAGCGGTCTCTCGGAGGCGCACGCCCGGGATGCCACTGCTCTGCTTGTTTTCATGGATGCTCCCGGAGGGCTTCTCAACTCCACGAAGGACACGGTTTTCTCAAAGTACTTGGTAAAGAGTCGTCTCGAAGCCGGTTTCATGCCGTCCTGCCAGACGATTCTTCCGATCCCGGCTCCTTTACTTCCATTTGTAGTCACGATATAGTCACATTTTCGGATGTGAAGTTTTAAACGGTGCAGTGAATCAGGAGGCTGCTTCATGGAATTTGCTTTGAGTCAGGCGAAAGCGCGTCTTTCCGAGCTTGTGTCCGCTGCCGAGAAGGGAGAGCGTGTCGTCATAACAAAATACGGGGAACCCGTGGTTGAGCTTGTGCGCCTGCGCGGGCGCGGAGGGATCGACCTTGAGAAGCTTGCGGAGGATTGCAAACGGGCCGGAATCCGGGAAAGCAAGGAAGGGTGGCCGAAGGAGTTTGACGATCCTGCGTTCAGCCGGAAAGTCCTTGGGCTCGGGTAGGAAATCCTGAATCGTCCTATGAGGATACTGCTCGATACGTCTTATTTCTACGCTCTGATGATGTCGCGCTAGGATTCTTCCAGAAGCGGAGAAGCTGATTTTCTCCAGCAAAGACAAAAGACCGCCAGATAACTGAACATCCGTTGGCTGTCAGCCTGGACTTCATTCAGTAAAACCGCGCACTGATCAACAATTACCTTGAAGTAGTGCAGCTTAAAGATGACTCCGGGTCCCGATCGGTTTACGGACCAGTTTCGCTTGGCGTCTCGCTACGAATTTTCTCCGCTTTCTCGGGTTCTCCGATCTTTTCGTACACAAGACTCAGCTGCCTTCTCGCCTGGACGTAATAGGGGCTTTCGCTTCTGTTCACTTCGGAGAAGTATTCTATGCTCTTGTCCCAGCTCTCAAGCTCGAAAGCGGACAGCCCGATCACTAGGTTCGCGCCGTCGCGGAAAATACCGTCTTCGGGGTCATCATCGAGGAAAAGCTCAAGATGCTTTATCGCTTCTTCGAATTTCCCAAGCTGGTAGTTGATCATCCCCATCTGGTAAAGAGCCAGAACCGACACGTCGGTTCCGGAATGCTCCTCACGTAGCGTTTGCAGCTGTGAAAGAGAGGTCTCCATTTCTCCGCTGTTGTAGCTCTTAATAGCCTCGCGGAGTTGCTCGTTTGCCAGGAGGTCTTTTTCTTCCTGTTGCGAGGAAACAAAGCAGACTGCGAGCAGGGCCACCGCTATGACGCCCATGCCGATAAGTATCTTGTTGAAGTGCTCCGAGAGGCCTTCGAGGGATTCCGCCAGGAACTCTCTGAATTTGTCGGGGCGCTTAAGTTCTTTGGTCGTATATTTTATTTTGGGCATGAATCGTAAATTCTTGCCTTGTAGAAAAGCGGCAAGCCTGTAAATTCCGTTTTATTACTGCCGGATTTATCTGCTGTGTTAGAATATTTCTTGAGTGAACATGATACGTTGTTTCTTAAGACAATGTCAAAGGCTCTCGGGGAATTATCGGGGGAATCGGTTGAGGTTTGATTCCCCGGCCCGAAAGTCCGGACGAAAAAGGGTTATGCCCCAAGCGGGCAGGGGTCCGCTTCTGCGCATTTCAGTCTTTTTCCTGCTTCTCTCCGCGATTTTGGGTTACCAGGTATCCGCCGCCGATCCGGATGCTTCTCCCCGGACGGCAGAGATAGTCGAGATCGAGATAAACGGTTCCATAAACCCCTCGACAGTGGACTACATTAAAAGTGGTCTCACAGAAGCGCGCGCCCGGAATGCCACTGCTCTGCTTATCCTCCTCGATACTCCCGGGGGGCTTCTCAATTCCACGAAGGACATAGTGAAGATCCTTCTTAATTCCGAGGTTCCGGTGATAGTTTACGTCTATCCTAGGGGAGCGACTGCCACTTCCGCGGGAGTTTTTATCACGCTTTCGGCCCACGTGGCGGCCATGTCTCCCGGAACAAGCATAGGGGCGGCCCATCCTGTGATGCTGGGGCGTGGCCAGCAGAGGGGCCCGGCCCCCGGGAAGCCGGAAGAAAAGAAAGACGACAAGTCTTCTGACGTGATGAACGAAAAGATTGAGAATTTCGCATCGTCTTTTATGGAAAGCATAGCCAAGGAAAGGGGAAGAAACGCGGAGTGGGCAATCGATTCGGTAAGAAAAAGCGCTTCGGTGACAGCGGACGAGGCGCTTAGCAAAAATGTGATTGACATTATATCCCCGGATATTCCCTCACTTCTCTCCGCAATAGACGGAAAGGAAGTAAAAGCGAGCGGCCGGAGCGTCCGTCTTGAGACAGCCGGCGCGAGCACCCAGCGCCTTGAAATGAGCCTGCGGCAGAAAGTGGTCAATATTCTAAGCACCCCGGACATAGCGTTTCTGCTTCTCTCCCTGGGCTCGCTCGGGATATTCCTTGAGTTCTATAACCCGGGACTGATTTTTCCCGGGGTCGCTGGGCTTATCGCCCTGCTAATCGGGTTTGTCTCCCTTCAGATACTTCCTTTTAACTACGCCGGCCTCATACTTCTTTTCGTCGCCATGGCGCTTTTGATATCGGAGGTGTACGTGACGAGTTACGGCCTTTTGAGCCTTGCTGCGCTTGCGTGCCTTGTGTTCGGGGGGCTTCTGCTTTTCGATACGCCGGAATCTGATCTCGGCGTGAGCAGGGGAACCATAGCGGCGGTGGCCGTAAGCATTGGATTGCTCTCGGTTTTTATTGTATATTTAGGCGTGAAATCGTTCAAAGTTCCCGTTCAGGGCGGTTTCGAGGGGATGGTGGGTCAGAAGGGGGAGGTTGTTTCCTGGTCCCACAAAAGCGGAAAGGTTTACGTCGGGGGAGAGTACTGGGAAGCGACGGGCGAGCGCGAGTTTTCACCCGGGGAAAAAATAAAGGTAATAGAGAGCACAGGAGATCTCGTCGTCAGGGTTTCAGATTATGACGGCAAACAGTGACGCACAATGTCGATAACCGCGATTGTAATTCTCGTAATTGTTTTTCTCATTGTAATATCGGGACTTAAGATCCTCTATGAATACGAAAGGGGCGTGATATTCCGTCTCGGAAGGATAGTCGGAGTCAGGGGTCCCGGATTCATAATCGTCATCCCGTTTCTTGAAAGGATGGTCAGGGTGAGTCTGCGGCTTGTAACCATGGACGTGCCTCCCCAGGACGTGATAACCAAGGACAATGTTTCGGTAAAGGTGAACGCGGTTGTCTATTTCAGGGTGATTGAGCCGAACAGGGCGATCCTTCAGGTTGAAAACTATCTCTACGCCACTTCCCAGCTTGCCCAGACAACCCTGAGGAGCATCCTCGGGCAGGTGGAGCTCGACGAGCTTCTCTCCGAGAGGGAGAAGCTTAACGTCAAGCTCCAGGAAGTCCTCGACAAGCAGACCGACGCCTGGGGAATCAAGGTTACCATGGTTGAGGTCAAGTACGTTGACCTCCCGCAGGAAATGCAGAGAGCGATGGCCAAGCAGGCGGAGGCCGAGAGGGAGAGGAGGGCGAAGGTGATAAGCGCAGAAGGTGAGTTCCAGGCATCGGCCAAGATTGCGGAAGCCTCAGAAATACTGTCGGCAAACCCTGTTTCCCTGCAGCTCAGGTTCCTTCAAACGATAAACGACGTGTCTTCCGAGAAGGCTTCAACGATCATTCTGCCTCTTCCGATTGACATGTTGTCGGCCTTTACAAAAAAAGACGAAAAGACGGATTCATAGGCTTTCTGCCGGACCGAAACTCTTTGTAAAAACTTCATGAACAAGTTTCTGCGTCTCTTTGTGTTCGCGTTGCTGGTTGCGTCCGCGGGGTTCTTTTCTGCCGGATGCTCCCGGAGCACGGACTGTCAGAATAAAAACGACAATACCTCACTTGTCGGCAATGCGGACCCGAAGGCTTTTTCCGCCGGGGGTTCGCTCATAAGGGAACTCGGCGAGGAGCCCGCGACCCTCAACCCCGTTATAGCGACTGATGTCTACGAAGGCATCGTTAACGGCGGAATCTACGAGACTCTTGTAAGGAGAAACAACGAAACCCTTGAGTTCGAGCCCGTTCTCGCAAGTTCCTGGAAAGTTTCCGGGGATGGGCTTTCCTATACTTTTCATCTCAGAAAAGACGTGAAATGGCATGACGGCACTCCGTTTACCGCCGATGACGTGGTTTTTTCCTATGAATCCATAAGGAACCCCAAGGTCGCCGCCGCCCACCTCCAAAGCTACTACCAGGACGTAAAGTCCTACACCAAGATTGACTCCCATACCGTCAGATGCGAGTACGGAAAACCCTACTTCCGCGCTTTTGAGTTCTGCGGCGGGATTCCCATAGTGCCGAAGCACCTGTTCGCGAAAGGGGATTTCAACACGAACCCCGCAGGCAGGAAACCCGTCGGGACGGGTCCTTACGTCTTTGAGCACTGGGAGACCGGAAGGGAGATCAGGGTCAGGAGAAACCCCGATTACTGGGGCGAGCCCGCCTGGCTCAGTGAAGTGGTCTACAAGGTCGTGCTTGATCCCACGGTGAAGCTTCAGCTCCTGAAAAAGCAGGAGCTTGACTATGGGGGTCTTCTTCCGCTTCAGTGGTCAAAGCAGAGTTGCGGGAAACCGTTTCGGAAAAAGTTCTACAGGGCTTCTTACACTACCCCGGGTTACAACTACATAGGATGGAATTCGAGGAAACCCTTTTTCAGCGATAAGAGGGTGAGGCGGGCGATGACCCATTTTGTCGACAGGGAAACCATCCTGAGAGAAATTCTCCTGGGTCTGGGAGAGATAGTGACCACGACCTTTTACGTGAACAGCCCCGAGTACCCAAGGGACGTAAAGCCGTACGACTATGATCCGAAGGGGGCCAGGGCGCTTCTTGACGAGGCGGGGTGGCGCGACAGCGACGGTGACGGAATAAGGGACAAGGACGGCGTTTCTTTCCGTTTCGAGTTTCTCCTGCCCGCGGGTTCTGAAACCGGTGAGAAGATAGCGACCATACTGAAGGAGGAGCTCTCCCGCTCCGGCATAGAGATGAGCATAAGAAAGATAGAGTGGGCGGTTTTCATCCAGAGCATAACCGAGCGAAAATTCGATGCCGTGACCTTGGGGTGGAGCCTCGGGGTGGAAAGCGACCCCTACCAGCTCTGGCATTCTTCCCAGGCCGAAGAGGGCTCGAATTTCGTGGGATTCAAAAACCCCCGCGCGGATGTTCTGATTGAGGAGGCGAGAGAGGAATTCTCAAGGCCTGAGCGTATAAAAAAATACGAGGAGTTCTCAAGGATTCTTCACGAAGAGCAGCCGTACACGTTTCTGTTCGCGAGGAAATCCACCGTGGTCGTGCACAGGAGGTTCCATAACGTAAGGCTATATCCGCTTGGGTTTGATACCAGGGAGTGGTTTGTTCCAGAGAGCTTGCGCAAGTATTAGAACTAAAGGTTTTGCCGAGATAAGCGGCAAGATCATCCATGTTCCCCAAATCAGTCTTCTGCAGGTCGGCAAAACAGGTTTTCTTGTCCCTGTTTTCAATCACGAAAGGCGGGTATCCGAAACGCATCAGGATCTAATTTAGGAGCAGGCGTACTCTACGTTACCGTCGTCAAACGGATGAATAAAGATGAAGTGGTGATGCAATTGCGCTAGGAAGAGTGCGATTGAAGCTAATGGAGATTTTATGTTTTTTGTAAATTATTTGATCAATTTTATTATATTGTTATATTATAATACCTAGATTTGATAAAATATTTTTTATAATATTTAATGCTGTTAACAAAACAACCAAGCGGACGGAATCAATGGCAACTAATCTCTGGGGTAGAATATATTACAAGGATATTTTCGCTGGCATTCTGTCGCAGGAAGCCGGAGGCAGATGCGTATTTACCTACGACGAAAGCTATCTGCAAAGCTCTTTGCCCGCTATTTCCTACACGCTTCCGCTTCGGGCCGAGCCTCATTTAAGCGAATATGGATTGCATCCTTTCTTTGACAATCTATGTGCGGAGGGCTGGCTTAAGAATGCGCAGGCACGTGCCCTCGGCCTGCGAAGGGACGACCGTTTTTCGCTGCTGCTTGCCTTCGGCACCGACCTTGCCGGTGCCGTGAGCGTCATTGATCCAGACCCTGCCGGAGAGATTAAAATCGATCACGGCGACCCGGAAAACATTGCGGCGCTTTCAGCAAGGGCGTCTCTTTCCGGGGTCCAGCCAAAACTGGGCGCAATAAAGGAAGGCCGCGTGTTTCGCCCTGTAAAACGGGGAGAGCGGGCAGCCTATATGGCTAAGCTCCCGTCCCCCACGCTGCCCGATATTCTCGGGCTTGAGTATGTAACTACGCAGGCGTGCGCGGCGCTCCTCAAGGAAGATACCGTTGCGGAGATGACCCTGGCACCGCTTCAGGGTGTTGCTGAGAGGTCTCTGCTCGTCAAACGGTTTGACAGGACTGAAGACGGCAAGCAAATTCACTTCGAGGAATTTAACCAGTTGCTCGGCAACCGCTCGGAGGACAAATACGAGGCCTGCTGCGAGCACATGGCCGATTTTATCATCCAAAACGGCGACATATGCCTGCGGGCAGAGTGCGATACCCTGTTTCGCCGGGTAATGGCCTGTATTCTCACAGGAAATACGGATGCGCATCTTAAAAACTTCGCCATGGAGCACACGGAAAGTGGGTTGCGCCTTGCGCCCTGCTATGATCTTGTTGCAGCCGCCTGCTACCCGGAATATCAGACACTGGCACTGGGGATTTCAGGGGCCGAGAACATGAAAATCGGCAGTATCGGTCCGAAGAACATAGTCCGGCTGGGCAAGCTGTTCGGCCTGCCCGACAAAGCAGTTATGCTGGCGGTTTCTGACTTCTCCACCCGTCTCAATAAAGCCCACGGCGCTGTTGATGGCTCGAAGAATGTCGGCCAGGACATCAAAGACAAACTGCATCAGCAAATGGAGAAAAGATGGAACGGAACATTCGACTCAATTGGAACTTACTTGTCAAAGAGGCAATAAAGCGGCGCAAGGAACGAAAAATCTCCCAACGTCGCTTAGCCACTATAGCGGAGGTGAGTCAACCGACGGTCTCGCGTTTTGAGCAGCAGAAGCAAGACATTCAGTTGTCAAGTGCTATCAAAATCTTTGATGTTCTGGGGTTGATAGAGAGATAATGCTGGCATTTGCGGATTTGAATCCGAAAAGAACTCGGAGAGCTATCCCGAGTCTTGCTAATTGACTAGAGAGTTTCCGGCCTTGGAGTGGTTTGTTCCGGAGGGTTTACGCAAATACTTAGGACTGAGGGAAGCTGACGCCGGGGCGGCTCAGGAAAAGACAACCTGAATATCCGTGTATTCCACCAGACCTTCCTCTGCGAATTCAACGCCGAAGCCCGAGCGTTTTACCCCGCCGAACGGGGCGTTGGGCTGGATCATCCCGTGCTTGTTTATCCAGACCGAACCGCATTCCATCCGGTTGGCGATCTCTCTTGCCTTTTCTATGTCCCGGCTCCAGACCGAACCCCCGAGACCGTTCGGATTGTCGTTCGCTTTTTCTATCGCTTCCTCGATATGGTGATAGCGGATGATCGGCAGAACGGGACCGAACTGTTCCTGGTCAACCAGGGGGTCTCCGTTTTCAAGATCGGCTATGATCGTGAGCGGATAAAAATATCCCTTTCCGCCTATTTCTTCCCGTATCTCTCCGGGGTCTCCGCCCAGGAGCACGCGTCCCTTGGACTCCGCGCTTCTAACCAAGTCGGCCACGATATCGTACTGCTTGCGGTTCTGGATCGGACCCAGAACGACATCCTCGTTCATACCCTCGCCAACCTTCATCTTTCGGGCGAGTTCAACCAGCTCGTCGCAGACCTCGTCGTACACGTCATCATGAACGTAGAGCCGTTTTAACGCCGCGCAGGTCTGGCCGCTATTGATGAACGCGCCCCAGAAAAGCCCTTCGGCGATCTGCTTCGGGTCGACGTCCGGAAGAACGATTCCGGCATCGTTTCCACCGAGTTCAAGAGTAAGCCGCTTCATGGTTTCCGCCGAGTTCGCCATGATTTTCTGGCCGGTCGCGCAGGAACCGGTGAAAACGATCTTGCCGATCCCTTCATGCACCGTCATTGCGGCGCCCAGCCTGTCTTTGCCGGCAACGCAGTTGACCACGCCTTCTGGCAGCACCTCGTTCATGAGTTCAACTAGGCGCAGCGTTGACAGGGGCGTAAAGGGGGAGGGCTTGGACACTACCGTGTTGCCCGAGAGAACAGCGGGAACGATATGCCAGATCGCGATCAGAACCGGAAAGTTCCAGGGAGTAATCGAGCCCACGACACCGATCGGCTTGCGGTGAAGCTCGACCCTTCCCTCATCGTTGTTCTGGAGGACCTTAACCGGCAGGGAAAGGCTGGCCGTGTAGCGGGTCCAGGCTGCCGCGGCGCCGATTTCCCAGCGAGAGCCGAGGCCGTTTAGGGGCTTGCCCTGCTCAGTGGTCAGAATGCGGGCGAGTTCCTCTGTGTTTTCCTCGATTTTGGAGGCGATTTCCAGACATGCTGCCTGCCGTTGGGATTCGGGCACTTCGCGCCATTTTTCAAACGCCGTCTGGGCGGCTCGCACTGCATCATCCAGATCTTTCTTTCTTGCAAGCGACGCAAGCCCGGCCACTTCTTCGTTGGCGGGATTAAGCACCTCAAAGCATCGCCCGGTAGGAACCTTCTTGCCGTTGATGATAAGGTGGAATGGTTTCGTTGTTGGGCTCATTCAGTTTCTCCTTTAATCACCGCAGTAAGTGCCGAGATATCAATCACGATATCTGATACTACCACATTCCTGCCTGTTGGTAATGTTTAGACTGAATGTAAAGGGGTTTCGACTTTTTCCAAAGATTGTATAATTACCGTTACTCCCGACAATATTTCCTCTGCGTTAAACAGGTTTGGATTGCTCCTTCTTGTTTAACCGGCGCGGGTTAAAAAAGGGAGAAAATCAATAAAAATTTCAGCAGAAATGGGTTCCACTGTAGAAAGCAGAAGCGGATCAGCACTTTTTATGTTTGCGTCCGCATTGTTTGTTTTCTTATCCGGCGCACTTCACCTTTGTGCCCGTGAGGACATGCGATGAGCAAAGCAAAAGACGGTGATGGTGGGGTCAAAAGCGATCTCAGTATGTCACCGGAACAGATGCTGGAACTTGCACGCCAAACGGCAGAGTTGGTGGTGTCGCGCATTGAGAACTTGCCCGGAGAAGGTGCCTGGGAGGGAGAGTTCCGCCGAGAACTTGAGGATCGGCTGCTCAAGCCTCCACCCGAGGAGAGCCGTTCGGCTTCACAAGTGATCGAGGAGGTCGCACACGAGATCCTTCCGATCGCACTGCGCTTGGACCACCCGCGTTGTTTTGGATTTATCCCCTCGCAGCCCACTTGGCCCGGAGTGCTGGCCGATTTTATGATTGCCGGATTTAATGTCAACCAGTGCTCCTGGCTGACTTCGAGCGGTCCGAGTCAGCTTGAGCTTGTCGTGATCGACTGGTTTCGGCGCTGGATTGGCTATCCGGAGAGTGCGGGCGGACTGTTGACGAGCGGGGGCTCGGCGGCGAACCTTGATGCCCTTGTCGCGGCGCGGGAGGCCGCAAACCACCTGGAACGTGCCAGCTTGTACATGAGCGACCAGAGCCACAGTGCGCTCGTCAAAGCGGCCAGGGTTATAGGTATTCGTCCAGAATGCATTCGTATGATTCCAGCCGATGGACGTTTCCGTATGGATATGGATGCGCTTGTCGAGACTGTGGCCGAGGACCGAGCCGCCGGACTCAGTCCCATTGCGGTGTGTGCGAATGCTGGAACGTCCAGCAGCGGAGCTGTCGACCCGCTGGAAGCGATGGCGGACTATTGCGAGGCCCAGGGTATATGGCTTCACGTTGACGCTGCGCATGGAGGCTTTGCTATCGTGACCGAGGAAGGAAAGAATATCTTGAGTGGAATCGAACGCGCCGATTCGGTTGTGCTGGACGCACACAAGTGGTTCTTTCAGCCTTATGAGATAGGGGGCCTGATGGTAAAGGATGTACGCACGCTCGAGCGGGTGTTTGCCACCAAGCACGATATTCTCCAGGACACGATTTGGGGTGCTAACCATCCGAATTTTTCGGACAGGGGCCTGCAACTCAGCCGCTCCGTCCGGGCGCTTAAGATCTGGATGTCCGTTCAGGCTTTCGGAATGGCCGCGTTCCGGCGAGCCGTATCGCATGGGATGGCGCTTGCGCACCGGATTGGTGAGTACGTCGAGGACAGTCCCACCCTGGAGATGTTAACTCCTGCGACATTGGGGATCGCATGCTTCCGCGTAAACCCCGCAAACACCGACCTTGGCGAAGACGTACTGGAAGAAATCAACAGGACCGTACTCGCCCGTGTTTTCTGGGAAGACCGCGCGTTCATATCATCGACGCTTCTTCACGGGACGTTTGCGCTCAGGATGTGCGTAATCAACCACTCGACGACCTGGAACGACGTACGCGAGACATTGGAAGTCATCTCGAAATTCGGGACGGAGAGTTTGACTCGAACTGATTGATTCCGGTTAATCGTGCTGGACTCTTCATATCTTCTCCATATACGGCGTGCACTCGAGAGGGTATGAAGATTTCCCTTTTTCGAGAGAATCCTACCTGCGCCTCCCTCGCGTCGTTTTCCCGCTACCAGAAGGAGAGCCTTCTTGAAGTGCTCCGGAGGACTGCACAAGGACCGCAAGAGCAAAGGGGCTTTCAGAGGTGAAAGCGTTTTCCTCGGTTGAGGAATTTAGAGAAATAGATAAAATAAATACTTATCTATTGATAGATATATAAACATTTTCAGGAAACTGTTTTTATATTTTCTTAAAAATATAGTATAATAGTATTTATATTCTAAATAATAAATAAAAACTTTAATCAAAGGCAGGCCGAGAACATTGATATGAGCTACGTAGAAACACAGTATGAAACGCCACGGGGAACCAGAATCAATCGCGTGCTTGCCCAGAATCCCCCGGGTGTTCCCATGACCAGCGGGTGGCTAGCCTTGCAACGGGTTTCCCCCCAGCTGCTGCAGGGCTACAAGAGCAGCGGGTGGCTGAGTCCTATTGGCAGAGGGGCATGGATGAGGGCTGGAACGGAACCTACCTTGTCAGGATCCATCTACGCTTTGCAACGGCAGCGTTCCGTAACCGTTTACCCCGCGGCGTGTACGGCGCTTGGGTATCAGGGGCGACTGCATTACCTGCCGCTTGGAGCAAGCCCCGTTCTACAGCTAGCCGTCGGGTCCGAAAGGAAACTGCCCCAGTGGTTTACGCGTCAACCGTTTGCCGCAAACCTGCGCATTCTTAACGCCGATGCGCTGTTTGACCCGGTTTCAGCGGGCGTGACCAACTGGCGTGCCGGGGAGTTCTCGCTCGAAATAAGCTCTCCCGAACGGGCCATGCTTGAGTACTGCTACCTGCTGCCGAACCACGCGGATTTCGAGGAAGCCAGGCAGCTTATGGAAGGCCTAGCGACATTGCGCCCTGAGATGGTGCAAAGCATCCTGCTTGCGTGCAGGTCGGTAAAGGCAAAGCGGCTGTTTCTTGCCTTGGCGGAGATTGTCAGTCACGAATGGTACCGTGAACTGAACCTGGGGTCCGTTAATCTCGGTTCAGGGAGCCGACATGTTGTAAGCGGCGGACTCTGGAACTCGAGATTCAAGATAACGGTTCCCGAAATCTGGATGGATTCATGACGGAAGCGTATCGAAGGCAATCGGACTTGCTGCTTGAGACGTTGCGGATTGCCGCCGGACAGGAGGTGTTCGCTCTCAAGGGAGGCACGGCCATCAATTTCTTCTTCCGGAATTGCCCGAGGCTTTCCGTGGACATCGATCTCTGCTACCTGCCGCTTAACGGCCGCGACGAAGCGTTTCGCGATATCCGTGAGAACATGGAAGCGATCAGGTCTGAGATCAGAAAATTCTTGTCCGGGGCGGAAGTGGACATCCAGGAGAATTTTAAGGCCTTGGTAAGAAAAGACGGCATGCTGGTTAAGATCGAAGTTAACGAAGTGGTGCGAGGAACCTTGCTGCCGCCGGTCAGGATGCCCTTGTGTCCGTTGCTTGAAAAAGAGTTCGGCGGGAGCATGAAGATAAACTGCCTCTCGGAGGCGGAGCTTTACGCGGGCAAATTCTGCGCGGCCCTGCAGAGACAGCATCCGCGGGACATATTCGATGTTTGGTTGTTTTTTAAAAGAGGCGCAGCGCTTACTCGTGAGATACTTGACGCTTTTGTCGTTTATCTGGTCAGCCATCGCAAGCCGACTCATGAGGTGCTTGATCCCAGAATTCAGGACATAAGGAACCTTTATCATCATCGTTTTGCGGGGATGGCGAGAATCGATGTGAGCCTTGAGAACCTGCTCGAAACCCAGCTTGCGCTGCCGGGGAGAATTCTAATTGCCCTCACGGAGCGCCACAGGGCTTTTCTCGTCGGGTTTAATGAAGGGGAGCCGGACTGGAACCTGCTTCCTTTTCCCGATGCGAGGAACTTGCCCGCGATTCTCTGGAAGCGGATCAATCTTGACAGAATGAGTCGTGGTAAACGAGGCGAAGCCGTAAGGAAACTGGTACGGGTACTCAGGGACAATCCATATATCCACGATACCATCTGAGTTCCTGACCGACCCTAAGAGCTTGTTTTTGGAAGCATATGAAGTAAATTTCGGCATGGCGAGTATACTTTCCGTTCGGTTTATAATAAAAAATCCAACTCTTGAAGGATATTCTTTTTTTCCCCAATGAAGGACTATATCCTGAAAAGACTTCTGCTGATGATTCCCACGCTGTTCGGGATCACCCTTATCACTTTCCTGGTGATACAGCTTGCCCCGGGGAGCCCCGTTGAGAGCAGGATGTCGCTTGATCAGGGAATAAAAAGCGATCAGGTGACCAAGGAGATAGTCGAGCAGACCAAAAAACTCTACGGTCTCGATAAGCCCGTTCACGAGAGGTATTTCATCTGGCTCGGCCAGATCGTGACGCTTGATTTCGGAAATTCCTACAAGGACCACCGCCCGGTAATAGACAAGATAGCGGAAAGACTCCCGATCACCCTCATACTGAACGCTCTTTCGATCTTCCTCGTGTACCTGTTAGCCATACCGATCGGGGCCTGGTCAGCCGTTAGGCAGTGGAGTTTTGCGGAGCGCGCAACGACTTTCGTTCTTTTTCTCCTCTACTCGATTCCGAGCTTCTGGATGGCCGTGGTGCTTATCTATTTCTTCGGCGGCGGGGGAGCTTTTGATATCTTCCCAATATACGGAGTGCACTCGAGGGGATACGAGGACCTTCCTTTTCTCGAGAGAACCCTCGATTTCCTGTGGCATCTTGTTCTCCCCGTGTTCTGCCTTACCTACGCCTCCCTCGCATCGCTTTCGCGCTACCAGAAGGGAAGCCTGCTTGAAGTGCTCCGGGAGGATTACATAAGGACAGCCAGGGCCAAGGGACTTGCGCCAAACAGGGTGCTTTTCAAGCACGCTCTCAGGAATTCGCTTATTCCCATAGTTACGATAATCGCCTCGATTCTTCCCGCCATGATAGGGGGAAGCGTTATCATAGAGACCATCTTTTCGATCCCCGGGATAGGAAGGCTGGGATTTGAGTCCGTGCTTTCAAGGGACTACCCAGTAATAATGGCCGTCGCCACCATCTCCGCTTTCCTTACCCTGATCGGCATTCTCATATCGGATTTAACCTACGCCGTGGTTGACCCCAGGATCGGCTTTGAGAGGAAGTCATGAAGCAGGGCTCAGGCGTCGGGTACTGGGACAGGGTATGGATCGAGTTCAAGAAGGACTCCCTCGCGTATGTCTCGTTTTTTTTCATAATCCTCCTCGCGGTGACGGCGCTTTTTGAAAGTTTCCTCGCGGGCAACAGGCCCATAGTGCTCGTTGAGGAGGGCAAGTACTATTTCCCCGTGGTTATCGATTATCCCGAGTTTCGCGGAGAGGACCTTCGGGGCATGTATCTTGACGATCCGGATTCGTTCGCGATTTTCCCCCCCGTAAAGTACAGTCCCACGGAAAGCGATTTCTTCTCCGTTCTCTCGGCTCCCGACGGGAACCATTTTCTCGGCACGGACGACAGGGGAAGGGACGTTCTCAGCAGGATGATTCACGGAGCGAGGATATCGCTCTCGATAGGAGTGGTCGCAGTCGGGATAGCCATGGTGATAGGAATAATACTGGGAGCGGTCGCGGGTTATTACGGCGGCTGGATTGATTTTGCGATTTCAAGGCTGATAGAGGTGATGATCACTTTCCCCGTTTTCTTCCTGATTCTCACCATCCTCGCCTTTACTGAGCCCAGCATTTATAACATCATGATAGTGATAGGCATAACGGGCTGGACGGGCGTGGCGAGGCTCGTTCGCGGGGAGTTCCTTAAGCTTCGCCAGACGAACTACGTCGAGGCTGCGTGGGCGCTTGGAAGCGGCGACCGCAGGATTATACTAAAACACATGCTTCCAAACGCTCTCGCGCCCGTTCTGGTGAGCGCCACCTTCGGAGTGGCGGGAGCGATACTGGTTGAATCGAGTCTCAGCTTTCTCGGGTTCGGGGTGACGCCCCCGGAACCCAGCTGGGGAGAGATAATCTCGCAGTCCCAGAAGTACGTGGATTTCGCGTGGTGGCTTGTTCTTTTCCCCGGGCTTGCGATTTTCGTGACGGTTACGGCTCTTAATCTGGTGGGGGAAGGATTCAGAAACGCGATAGACCCCAAGCTAAAGGAAAGATAATATTACGCAATGGCGAATTCAGAGCTGCTTGAGATAAAAAACCTTAACGTGTCCTTTCCCTCAGAGGGCGGGGAGCTTGAAGTCCTGGGAGACGTGAGCCTCAGTATAGGAGAGGGGAGGATAGTCGGGGTCGTAGGGGAAAGCGGCTGCGGAAAAACCCTCACAGCTCTTTCTGTCATGGGGCTTTTGCCCGTGCCGCCTGCCAGGGTGAACTCGGGGGAGGTTATATACAAGGGAGAAAACCTACTTTCGCTCACCGAGCGGGAACTCAGGCATTACCGCGGAAACAGGATCTCCATGATATTCCAGGAACCGATGAGTTCCCTTAATCCCGTTTACACCGTGGGAGACCAGATAGGCGAGGTCATAAGGGTTCATGAGAACGTCTCGAGGAAAGAGGAGAAGAAAAGAGTGGTTGATCTGCTAGACACAGTCGGCATTCCCTCTCCCGCCGAGAGATACTCGAGCTACCCGCACGAAATGAGCGGGGGAATGTGCCAGAGGGTGATGATCGCTATGGCCCTTGCCTGCAGCCCCGAGCTGCTGATAGCCGATGAGCCTACGACCGCCCTTGACGTGACCATCCAGGCGGGAATTCTGTCTCTTATAAAAAGCCTTCGGGACAGGATGGGGATGGCGGTCATGCTTATATCCCATGACCTCGGGGTTATCTCCAACGTTGCTGATGATGTCTATGTTATTTACGCGGGGAAGGTGGTCGAGCAGGGAAGCGTCAAGCAGCTTTTCTCCGCCCCTGCCCATCCCTACACGATAGGGCTTATAAACTCGATTCCCGGACAGTCGGCGGGCGAGGAGCTTCACTCGATCAGAGGTACGATTCCGTCTCCCGGGGAGTTCCCCGAGGGATGCAGGTTCAACAACCGCTGCGAGTACGCGGAGGGGAAATGTTTTGAGGCGCAGCCGGACCTTTACAGCGTTTCTGATTCTCACGGTTCAGCCTGTTTCCGCTACGAGATGTTTTTGGAAAACGGGGTGGAATAATGCGTTGGAAAGATATACTCATCCGAACTCCTATTTCACTTCTCTTTTCTTCCAACTCCAAATTTCCGTGCCTGATTTCGCTTTAGGTAATCCCATTCCTTCTTAGGCTTATTCATCATAATAGCCTTGGCTACGTTCTCTGGTGTGTCAGGTATAGGCGGGATAATTTCCGTCCGCCCGTCAGATTTCTCTTGGTCTTCGCTCACTATAATTCTCCCTCGTATACTACGGATGCCGGAATTCCTATGAGAAGTAGCGGGCATGGATTTCCAACACCTCTTTCAATACGGTCCTGCAGCTTGTCCCAGTGTGTCGTAGCCCTTCCAAATTTATCCCGTACGAAAACAGGCGCCCAATCTTTTATGAAATCATCACCTGTGGTTTTCACCATGTCACGTTGTCGTTTTGTCGGACTTACTCCGAATACGGATAAGTCCTCAAATCCTCTGATGTTGTGGCGTGAAGCGCAGTCAGCCACAATTTTGACCAAGCTATCTTGAAGTGATCTGCCGCGAGTCACTATCACGCCTGCGCTAATCACCCCATCTTTATGTATGCGCTGGAAATTCTCGAGGTCGCGATCAAAGAACGGGTCTTTATTATTCCACTCTATTTCAAGAGCGATTGTCCCATTCTCAGTTCTTCTGACATGGTCAATTTCGTGCGTTACTGAAAACTTTTCCAGCTCGTCCACTGTCTTTCTGATAGTGATCCTGCGCTTCTCCCAGTTTTTATCAGTCAGATCTCTGCGCAGTCTCTGAGTGGAACTTGCTTCGCCCCCTCCACCCTGTATCAGTTCCACATCCGCAATCCTTATGCCCGTTAACACTTCACATAATTCTTCAAATGGTACAGGAAAATCCCTGGCAAGAACTGCTAAGGCGTGGTTTTTGTGGGTAATATCAAATCCCGCATCCGTCAGTAAAGATAAGCTCACTCGGCACCCGTCGAATTGTATTTGTATGTAGGCCAGTCAGGTTGATAGTCTCCATTAGCCTGATTGCCCCACACTACCCATTTCTCTCTGGTGCCACGTCCAAACAATTCAAGATACGGTCCCCGGCTACAGCTCTCTATAAGATCATATTGCTCATCAGGTTTACGTGAATGCTCTCTTTTGCGGCTGGCTATCAAATTAACCTGGCTTCTGCCCGGGGCAAGGGTTCTGGCGTTTTTCCCCCTAACGCCGAATAACAGGATTTCTGTCACATTTCGGAAGTAAAATCCTACGCCTCTTCCATCCGACCCGCCGTCTTTACGTATTTTGTGCCAGATCAGATTTGTTTTGTATTCAAAGCCCCAAGCGTCCAATATGTCTAAACCATAAGGGAGCAACGCATTCGGTATCCATAGATAACAATGAGAAATGTCGGCAACATGGTCCTTTACAGGGAGTGCCGCTATCTCCTCGAATGTCATGGTGTCATATCTCGACAATCTGCGGTGTTCCGGGGCAACCTTGCCGGTTCTGTTATGAAATCTCCAAGGAGGGTCGGCTAGTACAGTTCCGAATTTCCTGCCATTAAGATACCGTGATAATTCTTCATTCATGAGATCAGTCCTTGACAGGGAAGGCCTTTACCACCCGTAAGGGTCTCATCAAATTCTAAAGGCCCAGGGAACATGTCTTTATTTTCCTTCCAAGTCTCTCTTATGCGGTGAGCCAAGTGCCATGCGCTCTTTTGAGTGATATCCAGACCTCTATGGAGTTTGATGCTGGAAACACCTTTGAGGTTGGTAACAAGAAGATATATGGCTATCGCCCAAACCTGAAGTCCAAGCCTAGAATGATGCATCAGCGTCCCTGTTTTGACGGAGAAATCCTTGCGACAATCACGGCAACGGTAAGGTTGAGGCTTACGGGTTTTTCTTTCCTGGATATTTTTCGCTCCGCAGCACGGGCAGTGTATCCCGTCTGGCCAGCGGTTTTCAACAAACCATTTTTCAGCCGTAGCGTTATCAGGGAACGTCCTCATTATCTCTGTTAGCGATGTTCCCTCAGGAAGTGACTCGACGACCCCGTTTTTCTTGCTCGGTATTATCTTTTCTTCCATTAAACTTCGGGAAGCAATTTACCCAAAAATTAAGGAGATGTCGAGGGTTCCTACGATCTTTTTTGCTAATCCGTTTAGCTCTCGTATGTTCATAAGGCTGATCAAATCTATATATGCATGTTTGCCTCCTTCCTGATTCTTCTCGCCTTCTGATCCGTGGGAGTTGACTAATCAATATGCAACCGAAATGTTTTCTGTATTCTTCCGAAAGGGCGACCTGAATGATCTTCATTCTCTGGGTGCATATTCCAATTCTGATACTGGATTCGCAGAACCGGATCTGGTATTTTCCCATCTCGTATCTGGTTTCTATGCCGCAAAACCGGAGGAGGTTGTCGATGCAGATTAAATCTAGTCATTCACACTTAAACGGCGAGGAATGTATGCTGGTTCGCTACGGGGAGCTATGGACGGACATACGGACTGTGATAGAGAGCGTTGACGCCGAGGCTTGCCGAGTCAGGGTCTTTACGGAAAAAGATGGGCAGCAGGAAAACCTGCTGGTTTCCCCTGAAGAAATCAGCAAACGGTTCAAAGATGGCTTTGAAAGCAGAGGGTGGCAACAGCGAAGGGCGGCATTCTGGGTAATGCGCAACGGAAATCTTCTTCGCAATGTACGCGGGATGTCTGGAGATGAGAAAGGATGTGGAATCAAAAGATCCGAACATGAAGCGATAAGATATTATAACCGGCCCTGTTTTGCAAAAGGTCGGGTGGCGGTGGAATTGCAGTTTGACGATTACGCTTTTACCTCCCGTGAACTGTTTGCCGAGCATCTCAGTTCCTATGTTTCTGACATGATTGACGTGGGGATTGAGATACTTCCTGTGAAGGATCTGGAGCGGAAAATGTCCTCTGGCGTTCCTTGCTATGAACGAGGAGTGCTGAATCTGCTTAAGCAAGGGCGAGGAGTGCCGCCAGTTCCCCTAGTACTGATCGGCATAGGTTCCTGAGTAATGAGGACCAATCTCCTGGCTTTATTTGTGAGGACGCTGTAAAGATGGAATTATACAACCGTTTTCCCGTATACTGTTCTGGTTGAACCTATTATCGACCCTGCTGTTTGGGGCTAAACAAGGGAGAGCAGAGAATGAACCCTGTAAACGGAATGAGGCCGGTGCATCCGGGTGAGATACTTAGCCAGGAACTTGACGCGCTGGGGCTGTCAATCGACGAGTTATCAAAAAAATTAAGGGTGCCGAAAGACCGGATCACGAAGATTCTTAACAGCCATTGTGACGTGAGAGAGGACATGGCACTACGCTTGTCCGGTTATTTTTGTACGACTCCGAGGCTCTGGCTTAACCTGCAGAGGTCATGGGAACTTAGACGGGCACGGATCAGGTCGGGTTGCGAAACTGCTCAAAGCCTTGGACCTGAAAAGAATGCGGCGTAACGCGGAACTGATTTATGTCTGTTCAGTTATGAAAATGAATGAATCAATATTAAATGTAAGAGAACTTAAAAAGTACTTTCCGATCCGAAAGGGTATTTTATCAAGAATTTCAAGCTATGTACGTGCCGTTGATGAAGTAGAACTTGAAATTGAAAGGGGCAGTACAGTGGGTCTTGTGGGAGAGAGCGGCAGCGGCAAGACGACGCTTGGAAAAACGGTGCTGAGACTTCTTGCTCCCACCGCCGGGAAGATATTCTTTGAGGGAGAGGACATCACCGAACTTGACCCGGCTCGGCTTCGCTCCCTGAGAAGGGAAATGCAGATGATATTCCAGAACCCCTACGGTTCCCTTAACCCCAGGATGAACGTGGGCTCGCTTGTCTCTGAGGGAATAAGCATTCACAACACGGTAAAAAAGGAAGAACGCCACGAGTTCGTGGTCCGGCTTCTCGGCGAGGTAGGTCTTGGAACCGACGTCATGGGTCGCTATCCTCACGAGTTCAGCGGGGGACAGCGCCAGAGGATAGCAATAGCGCGCGCGATCTCTCTTCGCCCGAAATTTGTTGTCTGCGATGAGCCCGTCTCGGCGCTTGACGTGTCAGTGCAGGCGCAGATAATAAACCTGCTTAAGGATCTTCAGAAAAAACACGGTCTTTCCTACCTTTTCATATCCCATGACCTCCGCGTCGTAAAGCACGTAAGCGACCTTGTGGCCGTAATGTACCTTGGGAAAATAGTCGAGATTGCCTCAAGCGACGATATCTACTCAAACCCCGCGCATCCCTACACCAGGATGCTTATCTCCGCAATCCCCGAGATAAGGACAACCGGGAGCGAAAACGGCAGCGAAGCGTCCGTATCGGGAGAAATAAGGAATCTCGCGGATATTCCCTCGGGCTGCAGTTTTCATCCGAGATGTCCTCTGGCTACGGAGGTATGCTCAAGGGAGACTCCGCGGCTGGAAAAAAAAGGAGCCGACGGACGCAGCGTCGCCTGTCATAACGTCTGAGCCGTCCGTTTCCCCGTCCCCAGTGCGGGATGTTCCTTGAAAGCGGACCGGAGTTTTGATTTTCGGGGCATGGACGGTTATGTTCCGGGCGTATCAATCGGGACTTTGATTATGGGATCGAACCTCACCGACATCTTCAAAAGCGGAAAATCAGGCGATGTCGCCACGCGCATCGAGGGTTTCAAAAGTCACCCTAGCGGCGCGGGGCACGAAGGTACGGGCGAGAGCAAGACGGATTCCCGGAATCCCGTAATAACCTGGTACGACCTCGCCACCGACTTTATCGAGTACGGCTGGGGGCAGTCCATCCATTTCGCTTCGCGGGCGGCTAATGAAAGCTTTGCCGCGTCGATTGCCCGGCACGAACACTATATCGCCCTCAGGCTCGGCCTCAGGCCCGGAATGATGGCTATAGATCTGGGCTGCGGAGTCGGCGGCCCGTTGATCGAGATTGCGCGTTTCTCCGGCGCCCGTATCCTGGGCGTCAACATCAATGCGCTGCAGCTCGAACGGGCCGAGAAGCGCTGCGAGGCGGCGGGTCTTGGCCATCTGGCCGACTGGTTGCATTGCGATTTCATGGAAATCGACGCACCGGACGCATCCTTCGACGCCGCTTATTCCATTGAGGGGACCTGTCACGCACCGGACAGGACTGGGGTTTACGCCGAAATTTTCCGCCTGCTAAAGCCCGGCGGATCTCTGGCGGTCTACGAATGTTGCATGACTGACCTGTTTAACCCTGATGACCCGGATCACCGACGGCTCAAGACCGATATGGAGTATGCCAGCGCTCTTCCGGATATCCCCATGACGCACGAGGTGGACGACATCCTGCGGAAAGTCGGATTCGAACTCGTGGAGGCCCGCGATATAGCGGCCGACGCCCCGCCGGGCATTCCATGGTATCAGCCCATGGTCGGATCGGGCCTTTCATTTGCAAATTTTCGCAGTTCCGCGGTGGGGCGCCGACTGACCCACGGTCTGCTCTGGCTGCTTGAACGGCTGAGAATCGTGCCGCGCGGAACAACCGAGGTTTCCAACCTTCTGAGCTTTACTGCGGCAACCTTCGCCGAAGCGGGGCGCCTCGGGATATTCACCCCGATGTATTTCTTCCACGCCCGCAAGCCGGAATAGGAGGATTCGGACCTGCAATGGGCGGCAATTCTGGCAGGGCGCATTCCCCGTCTTCGGAACAAACCAGAAAGCTTGGAACGAAGACAGCGAAAAAGTCTGATGATTGCGCAATATTGACTACTGGCTACTACCGTAGTATGTTCTAGCCCGCATTTCTCACCGCATAGGGATATGGAAGGGTTTTTAGGGTCAGCAGCCATG
>JAPPAR010000024.1 GCA_026705445.1 Candidatus Dadabacteria bacterium | reverse complement strand
TCTCGCTGTCCGCCTCGCCGATGGTGGCTGGCGACACCGTCAGCGTGATGCCGGTAGGCGTGGCGTCATCGTCTGTGATTGTTCCTGTGGCTTCCGCATCCGAGATTGTGCCGCCTACAGCATCTGTAAGTTCCACAACAAAGGTCTCGTTGGCTTCGTCAAGAACGTCCTCGGTGGTGGCGACCGTGAAAGTCTGGGTTTCCACCCCCTTGGCGAAGCTGAGCGTAGTGGCCGTAGTCACCGGGGTGTAGTCACCGGTCGAGGCCGCGTTTGCCCCGGTGTCCGCCTTGGTGTTCCACTTCACCGAAACTACATTGTCCATCGCCCCCGAGCGGGTCACGGTGAAGGTGATCGTATCGCCCTCGGAGGCGCTTGCGTCCGCGACGGAAAACGAAGGCTGCGTATCATCGTTTTTTATCGTACCCGTGGCGCTTCCTTTGCCTGACTCGATGGTCACACCGGTTGCCGGATCATCCTGCGCCTTCGCCGGGCTGCTCAGCACCGCCTTAAACGTCTCGTCAGGTTCAAAGAGATCATCCTCGGCGGTTGCCACCATAACCGTCTTGCTCGTCTCCGTGGCTGCAAAACTGAGCGTCCGCGAAGAAAGGGCAGTATAGTCATCCGTATCGGCTGCCTTTACTCCGTCGCCTGAATCCGCCTGGGTTGCGATATCGACGCTCACGGCGTTCCCCGCGGCGCCGGCCCGGGTTACGGTGAAGGTGATCGAATCGCCCTCGTTTGCTTCGCCCCCGGTAACGGAAAAGCTCGGAGCATCGTCATTGTCGGTGATTGTGACTTCTGTCCCGGTCACGGTGAGAGAACCTGAGGATCCGGTCACGTCGATGGTCTCATCCGGTTCGTCCAGACTGTCATCCACCGGAGTCACCGTGAAGGTTCCGCTCCGGCTCGCCGCCCCCGCGGCAATGGTCAGGGTGACGTCGGACACCGCCGCATAGTCCGCCGGGGAGTCGGCCGTATCGTCTGCCACGCTCACGATGACGGTCTTTGCGTCTTTGTAACGCGTAACGCCGTTCACCGTCGCGGTCACGGTTACCGACGTGGCCCCTGCGCCCTCGCCCACCGTGCTCGGCGTGCCCGCGGTATCGCCGTTGGTGTCCACGCTAAGCGTGATGCCGGTAGGCGTGGCGTCATCGTCTGTGATTGTTCCTGTGGCTTCCGCATCCGAGATTGTGCCGCCTACAGCATCTGTAAGTTCCACAACAAAGGTCTCGTTGGCTTCGTCAAGAACGTCCTCGGTGGTGGCGACCGTGAAAGTCTGGGTTTCCACCCCCTTGGCGAAGCTGAGCGTAGTGGCCGTAGTCACCGGGGTGTAGTCACCGGTCGAGGCCGCGTTTGCCCCGGTGTCCGCCTTGGTGTTCCACTTCACCGAAACTACATTGTCCATCGCCCCCGAGCGGGTCACGGTGAAGGTGATCGTATCGCCCTCGGAGGCGCTTGCGTCCGCGACGGAAAACGAAGGCTGCGTATCATCGTTTTTTATCGTACCCGTGGCGCTTCCTTTGCCTGACTCGATGGTCACACCGGTTGCCGGATCATCCTGCGCCTTCGCCGGGCTGCTCAGCACCGCCTTAAACGTCTCGTCAGGTTCAAAGAGATCATCCTCGGCGGTTGCCACCATAACCGTCTTGCTCGTCTCCGTGGCTGCAAAACTGAGCGTCCGCGAAGAAAGGGCAGTATAGTCATCCGTATCGGCTGCCTTTACTCCGTCGCCTGAATCCGCCTGGGTTGCGATATCGACGCTCACGGCGTTCCCCGCGGCGCCGGCCCGGGTTACGGTGAAGGTGATCGAATCGCCCTCGTTTGCTTCGCCCCCGGTAACGGAAAAGCTCGGAGCATCGTCATTGTCGGTGATTGTGACTTCTGTCCCGGTCACGGTGAGAGAACCTGAGGATCCGGTCACGTCGATGGTCTCATCCGGTTCGTCCAGACTGTCATCCACCGGAGTCACCGTGAAGGTTCCGCTCCGGCTCGCCGCCCCCGCGGCAATGGTCAGGGTGACGTCGGACACCGCCGCATAGTCCGCCGGGGAGTCGGCCGTATCGTCTGCCACGCTCACGATGACGGTCTTTGCGTCTTTGTAACGCGTAACGCCGTTCACCGTCGCGGTCACGGTTACCGACGTGGCCCCTGCGCCCTCGCCCACCGTGCTCGGCGTGCCCGCGGTATCGCCGTTGGTGTCCACGCTAAG
This sequence comes from Candidatus Dadabacteria bacterium, assembly GCA_026705445.1. NCBI lineage: Bacteria > Pseudomonadati > Thermodesulfobacteriota > Candidatus Dadabacteria > Candidatus Dadabacteria bacterium. Next base: position 8,964 of record JAPPAR010000024.1, on the reverse strand, counting down.
CGTGATGCCGGTGGGGGCTGCATCGTCATCTGTCAGCGTGACCGAGGTGTCCGTTACCGTCACACCCTCCAGCGTCCCGACCAGGCTTATCGTCTCGCTGCCCTCGTGCAGGTTGTCATTTGTGGGCGTCAGCGTGAAATCCACATAACCACTCGAGGCCCCCGCATCAATTTTGATAGTTCTCTGCGTCACCGTCGCGTAGTCCTCCCCATCAGTGGCAGTGTCGTCGTCCTTGCCGACGGCGAGGGTGATGATCTTGTCCTCGTCGAACTGGGTTGAACCGTCGAGAGTGGCGGTGACACGCATGGTCTTGGCCCCTCCGCCCTCCGCTATGCTTGTCTGTGTATTGTCCGTTGCGGTGTCGGCGTCGACGGTGAGAGTGAGAGTGGTCGGCGCGGCATCGTTATCCGTCAGGGTTATGGTTGCGTCGGTAACCGTCAGTCCCGTCAGCGTGCCGCCAAGGCTGATCGTTTCGTTTGCTTCGTGGCGGGTATCGTCAGTGGGTATAATTGTGAACTCCACATAGCCGCTCGACGTGCCTGCATCGATCGTGATGCTCTTCTGCGTCACATCACCGTAGTCCACCCCCTCAGTGGCGCTGTCGTCGTCCTTGCCCACATCCACCGTTACCGTCTTTGCCTCGGGGAAAGTAGAACTTCCCTCAAGCGTCGCCGTTACCCGCACGGTCTTCGCTCCTCCGTTTTCGGCCAGGGAGTCTTGGGTGCCACCCGTGCCAGTGTCCGCATCCACCGAAAGCGTAATCGCCGTGGGAGTAGGGTCATTATCTATAATCGAGAGAAATAGAGGGTTTCCCCTTACCTCAATCTCTGTTATGTCTCCTGAGAAGGTACCAGAAGTGGAGAGATTCTCATCGATGGATATTTCTAACTCCTCTGTACCTTCATGCAAATTATCCTCTTTTGCTGTCACCGTTACTCTGCATGTCTGACGGTTGGTACAGTCAATGAAGTTAACAGGGTTTGGTGATGACGGGGTGAAATCTGCATTTTGTACAGCTCCGTTAGAACCATTTGGTGAATACTTAAGTAAGGCTCTTAGATCGGTTTCTGTGAATTGTATTCCGTCAAAACCATCAGGGATGGAATTCGGTTCAGTCGCAAGAGGTCGAGACAGATGTACTTCAAATGTCGCCTCTCCATTATTTTCAGAAATGGTTCTAGCGCTTAACCTCCTCAAGGAGATACCGATCGGGTCGTCGTCACGTATTGCGACTGCAAGCTTGCTCCTGTCTCCCTCGGTGAACCCATCCGGTAGCATATCTCCCAGTTCAATTAACAGACCTTCATATTCGTTCTCGTTTGCTGAATCATCTGTTGTTCTAAGGGTAATGGAACCCGATGTAGAGTCCTTTCCAATCGTAATTCTCCCCGGGAGTGTGAAGTCATTCGTAGCTGCACCCGAAAGGAGTCTCCATGTAATAGGAATGTCGACACTTTCAGGAGCACGAACTGGGAGCATGGCTTCTACAGTAGCCGTTGAGCCTTCCGATAGAATGAGCTGGGTTCTTCGCCCCGACCCTGAAATTCCTGCAAGATAAACGGGGATTTCATTCCCGCCTCCCATATCTGTACCCGTAATTGTGAATGCAATATCAGCCCTACCCCTGATATTGCTGGAGTAGCTATCTTGTGAAGATATTTCAATACTAAATTCTTCATCCGGTTCGTCAATCATGTCATCGGATATCGTGAATGTGCCGGTTCTTTTTTTATCTCCAACGGGGATTGTTATAGTCTTAGAAGAGGGATCCTGGATATCAAGATTTGTTGCGCCGCCAAACCCTGTTTTTGTTGTGGCGGTGTGTTTATCTGAAAAGGAATATCGATATGCAATCGGATAATCAAGGTCAGCCCCGCCCGAGAGCGTAAAAACCAAGGAAACGGTATCTCCCTCGTTGGCTTGTGTCTTCTGCATACCGTCAACTTCTGTTCTAATTCTAAGCGTCGGTTTATTGCCATTCTCCGGGATCGTGATCTTCTTTGTGGCAGTTGTGCCACCGCCCTTAATCTCTAAAGTAAACCGCTCATTCGGTTCATAGTAATCATCGCGAATCGTCCTTACCGTGACTTGGATAGATTGATTACTTCCATTTGCCATACTTAAAGTGCGAGTGTTGCAACCACTTATTTCATAATCCGTATTAGTCCTATTCATGTAATAACTTTGATTTGTCGTTCTACAATTTATTTGCAAGTCTTGTGATATATCACTTACACTCACAGTGAAGGTTCCAGACGAACCTTCTGGTATTTCGCCGGATCCAGATATAGTGATTTCAGGTTTAGTCTGTGCGACGGCTTCAGGTGCTAGTGCCGCAATAATCGGGAGCAACAGGAACAGAAAACCAAGAAGAGTCTTTGTAATTGCCCCCGCAAAAAGTCCTGAGGGTGGATTTGCTCTTACTGGTTCAGATTTTGATAATGGGGTCTGTGAATATGGGGGGGGGGGTAAATCCTACAAACAGAACCGTCCGTGACATAGGGTGGGGTAAAACTTGATACTTCTCCTGATGCAGAAAAACCATCTCTTTTCTTGACACTCATAGAACTTCAATTTCTGGTTATTCCCCACGGTCTATGCTCAGCAAATATTGATTTTTATTTTACTATATTAGCCCGCTCTGCGCAATGCTGTGTTTTCATGCTTGCACGGTAGTTCTTATCCGCATTTCGGACAGAAATTTCAGGTGGGATAAATACTGGATGAACGGTTCCCCGACAGCTTCAGGCAGTTATGGCTTCTGTTCCCGACCGAGTGGAATTTTGACATGCCCACAGAGTTAATGGACAATCAAGTTATGGGTACGATTTTCACGCAGATAATAAACCGGGAGATTCCAGCCGATATAGTCTATGAAGACGAAACGTGTCTTGCCTTCAGGGACATAAATCCCCAGGCGCCAGTCCATGTTCTTCTGATACCGAAAAAGCCGATAGTCTCAATGGCCACTGTCGGGACGGAGGATCAGACGGTCCTGGGACACCTTATGGTCAAGGCTTCGGAGATAGCTTCATCTCTCGGCCTCGGCGAAAACGGCTACAGGCTCGTGGTTAACACGAACGAGGACGCGGGACAAAGCGTTTTTCATCTGCATATACATATCCTCGGCGGAAGAAAGCTCACCTGGCCTCCGGGATAGGATTCGCCCGGGCGTCGCCGCGGCAGACGGATTAAAGCCCGAGCGCAAGCGCGTCCCTTTCGCTTAGAAAGTTTCCGTTCTGCCTTTTCCTGACGGTCTCCCCCCTCTTCCAAGAACGCTCGCATCTGGGTTCAGAAGATATATCGGTAAGCTCCACAAGGATTTCATCCCCTTCAGTGACCCTGAACCTGCTCACTCCGCAGAGATCTTCAAGTTCCCCCTCGAACTTTTTTATCTCGCTTAAAAGCTCCCCTCCGACCGTCAGGTGAACAGACGCATCAAGGGGATTGCTTATGCACCCCTCCCCTCTTGCTTCCTCAAGAGCCTTTAGACACCGTTTTCTTATGTCCATGACATCGCTCCATATCCCTTCTGCCGGAACTCTTCTTACCCGGGGGAATTCTTCGAGATGCACGTTTGCCTCAGGGTCTTTTCTAAGGGATTTCCAGGCTTCATAGGAGGTGTGAACCAGTATTGGGGCCAGGAACTTTATTATTCCCTCAGCTATTTCGTACATGACTGTCTGGGAGCGCCTTCTTTTCCTGCTGTCCTTTCTCTCGCAGTAAAGCCTGTCCTTTACGCAGGCAAGATAAACCGCGCTCATCTCGTTTGAGCAGAACGAAAACAGAAGATCACTTGCCTTTTTGTATTGAAACCCACTGTAGGCTTCTGAGGTCTCCTCGGCGAATCTCGTGAACTCGCAGTGAGCCCAGCGATCGATCGAGTACCTGTCCTCCTCGTCCATCTCGACTGCGTCTTGCTCTGGGTCAAAATCGCTCAGGTTTCCCAGGAGAAACCTTATGGTGTTCCGTATCTTCCTGTACTCATCCGCCGCCACGTCAAAAAACTCCCAGTCGACCTTTATATCGTTTGAATAGCTAAGGGAGCTTACCCACCATCTGCATACATCAGCCCCGTACCTGCCCAGTATGTCCTCTACATCAATGGCATTGCCGCCTGACTTACTCATTTTCCTGCCGCGGGCGTCAACCATGAACCCGTGGGTGAAAAGCGCACGGAAAGGGCTCTTCCCCGTTGCTCCGAGGGCAACCAGAAGCGATGACTGGAACCATCCCCTGTGCTGATCCGATCCCTCAAGGTACATGTCCGCTGGGTATCCGAGATCCCTGGCTCTGAGCACCGAATTCCAAGACGAGCCCGACTCAAACCACACGTCAAATACATCACCGCCTTTTAAAAGCTTCTCCATATCCTCTTTTGACCGAAGCCAATCCGGGGCTTCGGGGTCGTCTTTCGGATCATAGTCACTAAGAAGCTTGAGGGGCTCTGAGAAAAACCATACGTCAGAACCTTTCTCTCTTATTCTTTCTGAAACAGCCGCAACCATTTTCACGGTCATAACCGCCCTGCCTTCTCCATCCGTGAAGTACGGAAGCGGAAGCCCCCATGATCTTTGTCTGGATACACACCAGTCGGGTCTTGACTCAAGCATGCCGCCAAGGCGGCTTTTTCCCCAGTCAGGATAGAAATCAATGTTTTTTGCGACTGCGTCAATGGCGATTTCCCTCAGGGTCCTCCCCGTTTCGCCAAAGGGCTTGTCCATATGTATGAACCACTGATCTGTCGCTCTGAATATGGTGGGAGTCTTGCTTCGCCAGTCATGCGGATAGCTGTGGACATAGGGTTCAGAATGAAAAAGGTTTCCGGAATCCGAAAGTCTCTGCGTTATTATTTCATTGCTTTCCCAGACCCCTTTTCCTTTTAACCACTGCGGCACCGTATCGTCAAAAGTACCATCCTCCCTGACAGGACAGTAGATATCAAGTCCCTCCTTAAGACCAGTTCTGTAGTCTTCATCGCCGTGACCGGGGGCTGTATGGACACATCCGGTTCCGGTTGTGAAAGTCACGTAATCGGCCGTTACCACTGCTGATTTTCTCTCGATAAACGGGTGGTTGCATGATACGCCCCGTTCTGAGAACTCTTCTCCCAGGCAGGAACCGACTTTCTCGTAGTTCCCTTTTCCCGATTTCTCGAAAACTTCTTCGCAGAGAGACTCGCCGATAATCAGATTCTCACCCTCAGGGGACCTGTAAAGACCGTATTTTCCTTTCGGCGCCACAGAAATGGCGAGGTTCGCCGGAAGGGTCCAGGGCGTTGTAGTCCATATCATAAGGCACACCCTCTCGCCCTGTTTTGCGTTAAGGGACGGGGGCAGTGCCGCCGGGTCGTCAATTTCAAAGAGCACGTAGACGCTTTTATCCTTTCTTTCGTGGTATTCGAGTTCCGCCTCCGCGAGGGCTGTACGGTTTTCAATTGACCAGTGGACAGGTTTTAAGTCCCTGTAAACAAGTCCTTTTTCAAGCAGTTTCGAGAATGCCTCAAGCACTCCGGCTTCATAACCGGGGGTCATCGTCAGGTAGGGTTCCTTGTAGTTGCCAAGAGTGCCGAGACGAATCATTTGCTTTGACTGCATCTTTACGTATTTTGCCGCGTATTTGCCGCAGCTGCGTCTGATTGAGAGCGCCGGCATGGCGGAGGCGTCTTCCCCCAGCTCTTTTAATACCTTGTGCTCTATCGGGAGGCCGTGGCAATCCCAGCCGGGAACAAAATCCACGTTGAATCCTTCCATTATCTTTGAGCGTACGACCAGGTCCTTTAGAACCTTGTTAAGCAGGTGCCCCAGATGAATGGGCCCGTTTGCGTAAGGGGGTCCGTCATGGAAAAGGAACTTTTCGCGGTTTCGGTTCTTTTCGCGGATTTTTTCAAACAGGCTCTCCTTTTCCCAGGATTTCTGGATGAGAGGCTCTTTTTGCTGCAGGTTGGCCTTCATCGCGAAATCTGTTCTGGGAAGATTAAGGGTGTCTTTGTAGTTTGTTTTCTGCTGCATTTATTTGGTAGGCGTATTTGCGGCTAGTCCGGGGAAGGGAGGTCTCCGCTCAGTTCACCTGCAGTGAATTATCAGACACTATCGAAAAAAGACTCAAATTCCTCAAGCAGGGCGTTTGAAAACTCCACCCACTCCTCCCATTCATCCATGTAGTTTCTTGATTCATCGACTTTTTTCTTGACGATTATTCCGTTGTTGAATTTTTCCACAAGAAAATACCCGACTTTCTGGAGTTTTTTTTCAAGCATTGAAGAGTACTTGTGAAGAATGAGTATTTTTTCCTCTTCGGCCTCTCTGTACTCCGCGATGAAATAACCGTTATTCTGGGGGGAAGGCATATCCATTGTCACATGCTTGAACATGGTCGGATTTATGTTCTCTGCCTTCATTGATATGTAGAGTTCCATTCTTACCTCCGCCGGAAAATTCTACAATATTTCTCAGATAATTTCTTGGAAGAATTTTGATTGCGCACCCGGATTGAAAAAAGCGGATCTCGAACGATTCCGGAATTTCCTTGCTCAAGGCCTCTGGCTTCGGTTTAATTTTCATTCCGCTCCCTGGCCTTTTGTCTCCGGTGGCGGAGCAGGTCGTATCCTGCCGCCAGCAGAATCGGGACAAACTCAAGTGGACGCACCCATATAGGATGCTGGTACGGTCCCATTGCGTAGTCATTAAGATTAAGCCCGGTTACGTAACTTGCAAGCACGAAAAGCGACGCTGTCCACGCCCAGGCACTCGGGAAAACCGCGGCAAAGGGAAGAAGCCAAAGCAGGTACCACGGATTGATAACCGGAGATACGGCAAGAAGCGCTCCGTATATCCAGTCTCCGCGGGGTACGGTTCCGTCGCTTTTTCGGTACTTAAGGGCGTAGGATATCCACAGGGTGCCAAACCCGAGGCCGAGTATGAACTTGGTCTCAAACAGTCCCAGGGCGGCTGAGAGAAAACCAAAGAGCGCCGAGTTAAACTCCCACTCCCGGGCAAAGACCGCAAATGACTCCATGTCGGTTCCGCCGCTTAAGAAAAACGGAGCGTAAAGTCCCACAAACACAGCCGCAGACAGTATCCAGTACCTCGGTGCAGCGCGGAGGAGCACCAGGGGAACCAGAAGCAGCGCGAACACCTTGGCCCCGGCAGCCATTCCAAGGCAGACAGCAGCGCTTTTCCATCGGGATTTTTTTGAGAGAACAATCGCGGCCACAAGAAGACAGACCCCTGCCCCGTCTGGGTGGGCCGTAAAGGCTATTTCCTTTACAACAAGGGGACACCACGCATACAGCATGACGTTGCGGGCGGATGCAAGACGAAAAAGCAGGGCTATTGTCACAAGATCAAGCCCTATCAGAATTACTTGCAGAGCCGTTACGCTTCCCGGGTGAATCAGGTAACCGAGCAGAAAAACGAACTGGGTTACGGGGGCGTAAATGGTCGGCAGTCCGGGATTGTTTATCCGGTCGAGAATTCCCTGGAACAACTGCGGAACCGCCGGGTCAGCGAAAAAGGCTTCAGGAGCCACTCCGTAAGGCGAGCCGGTCGTGGCGAAACGGTAGCCGTCCCAGAGATACCTGTAGAAGTCATCCTCGAAAAAGGGTCCCCCAAAGAGTCCGCAGATCCTGAATACAGCCGCCCAGAGAAACACGCGGCCAAACGGGAGACGCTCCCCCCTGCCGGAAGCATAAAAATAGAGAAGAAATACCGGCAGCCCGGCGCATGCCGCGAGTAGAAAAAAAAGCGGCAGAGCGGGTTCTCCGTGCTGGCGGGCCAAAAAGGCAAGAGCACAGTAAACCGCGGCACACCAAAACCCGACTATGTCAGTCCACCGTCTGATTGCGGCTGAGGGTCGAGCTCCTTCGTTCAGAGCAGACATGGAGGTTTCGAGGAAGCCGGGAAATCGCTTTTAACTTTTAAGGGCGGTGTTATCATTACAACCTAATTTATAACACGCAAACCAGTTTTTTTCACAGTTCGCATAAACCGGCTAACGCCATACAAGGAGAGAATATCCCTATATGAAAACAAACGGCGCTGCCAGACACCTTAAAGCAGCGGTTCTTTTCTTGCTTGTTTCTGTTATCTCGCCTGCTTCGTTTCCGAATATTTCCCCCGCATCGGCCAAGACCGTGCAGATTTCGTTCTGGGACAGGGAAAACGAGGCAAACACGGAGAAAATTGACCACGTTTCATGGCAGCAGATATTAAACGCTTACCTTGAGGTTGACCCTTCGGGTGTAAGCAAGTTTGATTATGCCTCACTCAAGGCAGACGCCGGGGACAGGGCGAAGCTTGCGGAGTATCTTGGATACCTGCACCGCATTGACCCAAGAGACTATTCAAAAGCCGAACAGAAAGCCTACTGGATAAACTTCTACAACTCCCTTACGGTGAAATTAGTGGTGGACGCCTACCCGGTTAAGTCCATACTTGAGATATGCAGAGACCGTGTTTCGGGTTCGCAGTGCTCTGGTCCATGGAAAGAAACCCACGCGAAAGTGGCCGGCCAGAACCTGACTCTTGATAATATTGAAAACGGTATCCTCCGTCCGATCTGGAAAGACAACCTTATTCACTACGGCCTGAGCTGCGCGAGCTACGGGTGTCCCAGCCTGCTAAAGACGGCTTTTTCGGCGAAAAACACGGAGGGGCTGCTGGCTGCCGCGGCGCGGGAATACGTGAACCACCCTCGCGGGGTAAGCTTCATCGAGAACGATCTGATCATTATCTCGAGCATCTACAAGTGGTATTCAGAGGACTTCGGTAAAAATGAGCAGGACATTATAAGGCATCTTCAAAGTTATGCGGATAAAAAGCTCACAGAGCGGCTTAAAAACTTTAAAGGGTCGATAGATTACGAGTATGACTGGAGTCTTAACTGCCCCTGATCCCGAACCCCCCCTTTCCTGACTTCGGCAGATTTTCAATCAAAAAGGGATAAGTTGTGACGTAAGCATCT
>JAPPAR010000023.1 GCA_026705445.1 Candidatus Dadabacteria bacterium | reverse complement strand
CATGGCTGCTGACCCTAAAAACCCTTCCATATCCCTATGCGGTGAGAAATGCGGGTTAGAGTCGTCGGTTACTGTCTTAATGTATTTGGATATTCTGTTTTCTAGATCAACCGGTGTCCAAGAAAGCTGACGGCACCGGTTTACAAAATTCTTTGTCGCCTCGGTAAAACGATCAATTGCTCTCTTTTTTATACGAAGCCATATTTCTTCTTCTGGCAGTTTGGCGCACTTGAGACCCTTTTCTTCAAGAGCCTTTTTCAGTATTTCTTTGAAACTTTCAGCACCTTCAGATAGAAAATGCGGAGATAATTCAATTGTTTCCCAGTTGTGTTTCTGTTGATATTTGTCACCGCTTCCCAACCCGATGTGTTGAATTATCACGCATTCTCTTCTTCCCTTCGGAATGGTAAAATCAGGCCGCCATCCTCGTACCCCCTTGCACCACGGCTTGTATTTATAGGAGATATCATGTTCAAACAAAAAGTCCGCTATAAGTTTTTCTCCTTCAGATTTAACTTTTTCGCCATTGAGTGTTTGACATGAAAGAGAGCGTCTGTACTGCAAAAACTCCTCCATGGTTTTTCCCCAGTCAATGTTTCTCATGTGAGCAAGCATAAGTTCCCTGATTTCCGATTCAAGCTCTCCGTGAATATGTTCAACAATAACTTCCTGAAGCGACCCACTGAGTGCGAAAATATTGTTTTGCGGATCATCATAAATCAGGGTCTCAGCAGGCTTGACTATTGCGTGTGCCAACGCATGAAAAGTCATTATGTGAGGCAACCCTATTCCAAGTTTTTCGGCAACTGCATCAATAATATTTTCCTCAAAATCCTGTTGTTGGTGCTTTGCCACATTTTTTTGCTTCTTAGGGTCTGCAAGTTTTTTTCTTTTCTGCGATTCAAATTCAGTTTCGGCATCTTTGTGTTGGATGAAAAGAAACCTGCGGCGCATTTCTAGGACAGCTTTTCTATTAAAGGCGAGAAGAAGCAATTCTTCTGGATGGATATTACAGTGTTCGACGAGAAAGAGCGCCCTGTTGATGACAGTTGAAGTTTTGCCGCTACCAGCTCTTGCTACTAATTGAATATTTCCATGAATTTCACCAATGGCTCTAGCTTGGTCATCATCTGGATGCATAGACGTTTTTTGCGATATCCATCCTTGAACAAACCTGATTTTTTGTTTTTCGTAATCGTTTCGTGGAAGAAGATCTGCCAGCTCTTCCTCATAAAACGAATCCGCTTCGGCAAAATTATGTTCAAATTTTTTTCTGATCTGAGAAATTGCTTCCTGTTTTTCTTTCTCCCTACTGCGAATACGTTCCGCTTCGCGACTGGCAAATTTTTCGAACGAATTAAAATGAAAAGGAGCTTGCCCGTTTTTGTTTTTAATACTTGCATCAGCTCCTTTTTCAATGAGAAAAGATGCTAGTTTCCTATCCCCTAAAAGAAATAAAGCGTCATGAAGAGGAGTGTCGCCGTCTTCATCTTGAGCATTTATGTTAGCTCCCCCTTCAATCAAAAGAGACACTATTTCCATTTTTTCTGCCGAACGCGAAGCGAGGTGAAGGGGAGTATCGCCGTTTCTGTCTCGAGCATTTACATCGGCACCTTCTTCAATAAGAGAAGATACAAGTTTCGTGTTTCCCGCTAACACGCAGTCATGAAGAGCATTACTCTTGATTTCAGCCATGACATACTCCTCGGTTGCCGTGATTTTCAACCTAACCCATTGATAATGCTACAGCGATTCCCATTATTTGAAAAAATTTAACCCCGCTGTTTTTCAGAAGCGCTATGCCTAGTATCTCAAACTCAGATTTCCTGACAGTACGCAACTAAGCTCTCAAGTATTCTGTGTGTTTCTATAATATATTTTATATCCGAATTGAGAGAGCATCTCATAACTTCCTTTTGATTGGATAACGAGATTTATAGGGCATCTTCCAATCTGGACAACGGAAAATTTCTTTTTAGCTCACGGGAAGGCGGTTAAAATTTTTTCAAATGCCTAAAAAGAGAATAACTACTGTTTACACTGGTCTTGGAGATGACGGGAAAACCTCGCTTCTGGGCGGAAAAAGGGTGAGAAAATCATCACCGAGGGTCAATGCGTACGGCGATGTGGACGAGCTTAACTCGGTTCTGGGAGTTGCCTGCACAAAAGCGGTCGATCCCAGGGTTAAGGAGCTTCTGCGGGAAATACAGAACGCGCTTTTCACTGTGGGAAGCGACTTGGCTACCCCGCGGGATTCGACTTTTTCCCCGCCGAGGGTGACCGCGGGGATGGCGGAACGGCTCGAGGAACGGATAGATGAGTTTTTGCCTGAGGTCGGAGAGCTTAGGGAATTCGTTCTGCCGGGAGGGGCGGAGGGCGCCGCCTGGCTTCATCTCGCCCGCACGGTGTGCAGGAGGGCCGAGAGAGGCGTTGAGGAATTTTTCGGGGATTCCGAGGAGGGGAGCAAGATTCTGGTCTACCTTAACCGCCTCTCGGATCTTCTTTTCGTTCTTGCGAGAGTGGAGAACAAGTCCGCGGGGACGGGGGAGATCTTCGTTGATTTCGGACGGGGCGAGGACGGGTGATGGACGAAGGCGCAACTATAACGAACCCCGAGATCGAAGACTACATTCTCTCTCTCTACCCCCGCGTTCACGAGGTTTTCTATGAGATGGAAAAGCGGGCTGAGGGAAGCGACGTGAAAATAGTGGGGCCTCTTGTGGGAAGGTTTTTTTCGCAGATATGCCTTCTGCGCAGGCCGCAAAGCATTTTCGAGATGGGTTCCGGGTTCGGGTACTCGGCCCTTTGGTTCTCCCTTTTTCTGGGTGACGGAGGCGTGGTAACCTGTACGGACTGGCTTGAGGAAAATGCGGAGGCGGCGCGCGGGTACTTCACGCGGGCCGGGCAGATTCGCAAGCTCCGCTTTGTCTGCGGGGACGCGCTTGAAGTACTGGCGAATTCGGACCGTAAATTTGATATGATATTCAATGACATAGACAAGGAGAACTACCCGCAGGTTGTCGAGCTTGCGCGGGAGAAGCTTAACCCCGGGGGGATGCTTATTACCGATAACGTGCTTTGGGGAGGGAGGGTTCTCGGCGGCGGAGGTTCTGAGAGCACCGAAGGAGTCCTGGAGTTTAACCGGCTTTTGTTCTCGGACCCGGAGTTTTTCTCCACGGTGGTTCCCCTTCGCGACGGGGTGGCGCTAAGTGTCAGGATTTAACGGATATTTGTTTCCCAGGATCCCAAAGTGAAAGAACTTGAGACCACTGAAAATGAGCTTCTGACTTTCTTTACGGACTCCTACGAGCATATACGCAGGCGCCATTACGCGAGGAGCAGGAAAAACAAGGCCCTCATAGGCTACGAGCTTGCCCGGGAGAGAACCGAGATCGTGGACGAGTTCATCAAGCGGGCCCTTTCGCGGTACGGTCACCCGGAACTCAAAGGCGTCTCCATAGTGGCTCTCGGGGGTTACGGCAGGGAAGAGCTTTCCCCGTACTCCGACATAGATCTTCTTTTTCTTCACAAAAAAGGCTCAAAGGGCCTGGCCGAGGAAGTAGTTGAGCGGCTTCTTTACCTTCTCTGGGATACGAAGATGGATGTGGGGAACTGCACGAGAAGCCTTGAGGAGTGCAGGGAGCTCTCGATGGACAGGAACGATGTAACCATCCTGAGTTCTCTTCTTGACTCAAGGTTCATATGCGGGGACAGGACTCTTTACGACGAACTTGAAAACGAAATTTACGGCGAGGTGCTCCCCAAGATCTCACACGATTTCATAAGGAGAAAAATAGATGAAAGGGACGTAAGGGGCGAGAGATACGGAAAAACCCTCTATATCCTCGAACCTAACGTTAAGGAGGGAAGAGGAGGGCTCAGGGAGTTCCAGACGGCGATGTGGATAGCGCAGGCAAGTTACAAGGCCAAAAGTTTCGAGGAGGTGCTCCAGAGGGGGTTCGTCTCGGAGAGGGAATACGGGACGATACGCAAATGCCTTAACTTCCTTATGCTTGTGCGTGCGCAGTTGCATTACCAGGCGAAAAAAAGGGAGGACAACCTGAGTTTCGATCTTCAGGTCCAGGTAGCGAAATCCTTCGGTTACAGGGACGGAAAGCTCCGTGCGGTGGAGAAATTCATGAGGATCTATTACCTCCGCGCCGCGGTGCTGGTACAGCAGTCCCGAAGGCTGACGGAAAAATGCACGAGGGCGTACGCGCGAAGAAGGCTCGCCAAAAGGGCCATTCATCTTGACCACGGGTTTACGATACGGGGCAAATACCTCTCCGTGACGAGCAGAAACGTTTTCAGCGAGGACTTCTGCAATTTCCTGCGCGCGTTTGAATACGCTGACCGCCACTCGGTCGAATTCACAGAATACCTAGAGATTCTCATGGCTGAGCAGGCAACCCGCATAGACGAAAAGGTCCGAAACGACCCGGAGTTCAACAGGATGTTCCTGAGGCTCCTGCGTTTCGGAAAGGATGTCTCGAAAATGCTGCTCAAGATGAACGAGATGCGTCTTCTGGGCCGCTTCATTCCGGAATTCGGGAAAATAGTCTGCATGGTGCAGTTCGATTCCTACCACGTCTATACAGTAGACATACACTCCATATTCATGGTCAGGGAGATCGAAAGGCTTATAAATTACGAATACGAGGAAAAATTTCCCTTTCTCACCAAGGTCGCCGAAACCCTGGTGAAAAGACATGTTCTTTTTCTCGCCTGCCTTTTCCACGACATGGGGAAGGGCCAGGGGGGAGGCCACGCGCAGAAAGGGGCTGCCATGATCCCGAAGATAGCCGAGAGGATGGGTCTTAGTGCCTCCGACGCGGAGCAGCTTGAATTTCTGGTGAGACATCATCTGGCCATGGTTCATTTTTCCCAGAGAAGGGATCTTGACGACCCGGTCGTTCTGAACCGGTTGGCCAAGTCCATTCCGGACCAGGAAACACTCTCTCTTCTCTACCTGCTCACTTTTGCGGATATAAGGTCGGTCGGTCCCGACGTGTGGAAAGACTGGACGGGAATGCTGCTCCAGGAGCTCTACGTGAAGACTCTCCGGCAGATGTCGGCGGGCACGTACCGGCGTAAGACCGACGAGGAATGGATGCAGAAGATGACCTCGGACATAGTGGTCGACGCCGCCGGAGAGATTCCCGAGCGCAAAGTGACGAAAATATTGAAAAAAATGCCGGTTTCCTATTTCGGCCAGTTTTCAAGACAGAACATTTTACGCCACGTAAAGCTCCTGAACTCGATTGAAGGAAAGTTCGCAACGGAGGTAATCCACTACGAGGAGCACGACGAGTTTACAGTCTGTGCCCCCGACAAAAAAGGTATATTCTCGGAGTTCTGCGGGGTTCTTAGCGCGAACGGACTCAATATCCTGGGGGCAAGAATCGTAACCACGCTCGACAAGAGGGCTTTTGACGTGTTCTATGTGGAGAGGACCGATTACCTGACCGAAGAGGAGTATGGAGAGGTGTGGAAAAAGGTCGACAAAAACCTCAACAAGGTGCTTGACGGAGATGTTGAGGTTGACGAGCTGGTTGAGAGGAGGAAGAGAAACTACTCCTCCTACGGAAGAAAGATTCCCGAGTATCCTCCGGAAATCGTGTTTGACAACGAGTCTTCGGATAGGGCGACCGTGATAGAGGTTTATGCCCACGACCGGGAAGGACTTCTCTACGGCATCACGAAAGCAATTTCCGAGATGAATCTTTCGATTGACTACGCCAAGATTTCGACCAGGGCGGATCAGGTCGCCGACACGTTTTACGTGCGTGACTCGAGAGGGCGCAAGATAAGCGGTGCCAAGAAACTCAAAAAGATAGAGGATTCTCTTATATCGGCGGTGAGCTAGGGGGGAAGCCGGGCGGTTTTGATGAGCGCAGAAATTATTGACGTCGAGTGCGATTTTCTTGTTGTGGGCGGGGGGCTTGCGGGTCTCTACGCCGCGGTGTGCGCGTCTTCCCTTGGCCGGTGCGTGGTGGTGACCAAGCAGACCCTCGTGCAAAGCAATTCATACTGGGCTCAGGGAGGAATCGCGGCTGCGGTCGACCCCGAGGACTCGCCCGTCTTTCACAAGGAGGACACGATTGCCGCGGGAAGAGGGCTTTGCGATGGCCGCGCCGTGCAGATCCTGGTCGAGGAGGGAAGGGAGAGGGTCACGGACCTCATAAACCTCGGCATGAAGTTTGATTCCGACGACAGCGGTCTTCTGCTCGGCCTCGAGGGAGGGCACTCGAAAAGAAGAGTCCTTCACGCGGGAGGCGACTCGACGGGAAAGGAGATGATCGAGTTCCTCATCTCTTTTGTAAGTTCAAGCGAGTCGGTAGCCATTCTTGAGCTTGTCACCGTTACCGACATAATCTCGGACGGAGAGAGATGCTACGGCGTCTGGGGTTACGACGAGGGGAGGGAAAGCTACGTGAGAATTTCTTCTCCCTGCACCATAGTTGCCACCGGCGGCGCGAGCGCCCTTTACAGTAGGACCACCAATCCGGAAGGGGCCTCAGGGGAAGGCATATCGCTTGCCTGGAGAGCGGGAGCCGAGATTTCCGACATGGAGTTCGTTCAGTTCCACCCCACTGTTTTCAGCGGCAAAAAAGGCGACGCCTTTCTTCTCACCGAGGCGATAAGGGGGGAGGGAGCCTATCTCCTTAACGCCCGGGGCGAAAGGTTCATGGAACACTACAGTTCCCTCCTTGAACTTGCGCCGAGAGACGTGGTCTCAAAGGCGATTCACAGCGAGATGAGGTTCTGCGGAGAAGACTATGTGTATCTCGATCTCTCCCATATGGATCCCGAATTCGTAAGGAAAAGGTTCTCTAACATAGACAGGCTCTGCAGGGATTCGGGTTTTGATCTTGCCAAAGACCGCATCCCCGTTGCTCCCGCCGCCCATTACACCATAGGCGGGGTAAGGACCAGTCTCATGGGAGAGACGAACATAGAGGGTCTTTACGCCTGCGGAGAGGTTTCAAACACCGGCGTCCACGGCGCCAACCGCCTTGCGAGCAATTCCCTTCTCGAGTGCATGGTGTTTGCCAAGAGGTGTGTCGACAGCGCGTCCGGCAGGCGGCATACGGGGAACATTACCGGGGGTTTCGAAGGCTTTATGCTTGCCGATACCAGGGAAGCCGATGCCGGATTTTTCAACGAAGCCAAGGATATGATAATCGGGGGGATGAGTAAACATCTCGGGATAGTGAGAGAACTGGAGGGCATGGAGGAATTCGTCGCGCGGCTCGAGGAGATTTCCTCGGAAACCGAAGGCGTTCCCGGATGGTTTGGCTTTAAGCTCGGGACGATGCTCGATGTGTGTCTGCTCGTTGCGCGCGCAGCTCTTTTGAGGAAGGAGTCGCGGGGAGCCCATATGAGATCTGATTATCCGGAGGAGAACTCGGATTATGAAAAACACCTGGTTTTCAGGAAGGACCTGGAGACCTAAGGAGCCGACTGATGAATACGCACGAAAATTACCCGCAGGAAGTTGACGCCGTCTTGGAGCTTTCCCTTCGGGAGGATATAGGGAGCGGAGACGTTACGACCGGGAGCATAGTTCCCGAGGACGCCGTTTTAACCGGAGAAGTGCGTGCGAAGGGGATCGGCGTGGTTTCGGGACTGGGACTTTCCTGTGCCGTTTTCCGGAAGCTTGACCCGGACTGCGTGTGGGAGGAGATTGTCCATGACGGGGACAGGGTTTCCCCGGGAGACGCTCTAGCCCGCGTTGCGGGCAGGGCAAGGGCGATTCTTTCGGCGGAGCGGACCGCCCTTAACATACTTCAGAAAATGAGCGGCATCTCGACTCTCACTTCTTTTTTCGTTGAGGCCGTAGTCGGCTCCGGAGTGAAGATAAAAGACACGAGAAAAACCCTTCCGGGACTCAGGTGGATCAGCAAATACGCCGTGGCGGTCGGCGGGGGGCATAATCACCGCGCCGGGCTTTACGACGGAGTGCTCATAAAGGACAACCATATAAAGGCGGCCGGGAGCATAGCGGCGGCGGTCGAGAGGGCTAGGCGGAACGTCGGGGAGGATTTCCCCATAGAGGTCGAGACCAAAACCATGGAGCAGGTGAAGGAGGCGGTTTCCTGCGGCGTTGACGTCATAATGCTTGACAACATGGACATCCGGGAAATCGGGGAGGCCGTGCGTCTGATAGACCGCCGCGGGCTTGTCGAGGTCTCCGGCGGAGTTACCCTTGAGAACGTTAGGGAGATGGCGCAAAGCGGAGTCGATTTCATATCTGTCGGAGCTCTTACTCACTCGGCTCCGTGTTTAGATATTTCTTTTGATGTGTTAGAATCATGAATGCGGGCTGTATAGTGGGTGCCCGGCTGTTGAGATGGACAGCTTACATGATATTCCAGAAGAGATAGACAGGCTTAGAAGGGAAAAAAATGCGGTAATTCTGGCCCATAACTACCAGATACCCGAAATTCAGGACCTTGCCGACTACACGGGGGATTCCTTGGGTCTCTCGCAGAAGGCTTCTGAAACCGACGCGGAAATCATCATCTTCTGCGGGGTTCACTTCATGGCCGAAACCGCTTCCATAATCTCCCCCGACAAGAAGGTGCTTATCCCCGACCCCGAGGCGGGCTGCTCCCTTGCCGAGACCATAAATCTGGAACAGCTCAAAAAATGGAAATCCGAACACCCGGACGCACTCGTTGTTTCTTATGTTAACACCTCGGCCGCCGTCAAGTCTGAGACCGACTACTGCGTTACTTCCTCAAACGCCGTCAAGATAGTGGAGTCCATCCCCAGGGACAGGGAGATACTTTTTCTGCCTGACATGTTCCTGGGAGCTTTCGTCTCCAAGGTTACGGGCAGAAAGATTCATATCTGGCCCGGGGAATGCCACGTGCACGCGGGAATACGGCCTAAGGACATAAGGAGAATAAAGGAGTCCTATCCCAACGCGGAGATGATAGTTCACCCCGAGTGCGGCTGTACCACGTCTTTTCTTCATTCCGCAGCCGGGGATGACGAGCTTGCAAGGGAGATAAAGTTTTTCTCTACGGGAAAGATGATTGACTACACCCGCAATTCCGACACCCCAGAGTTCGTGGTCGCCACTGAAACCGGGATTCTTCACACTCTCAGGAAACAGAGCCCCGAGAAGGAGTTCTATCCCGCCAAGGCCGACGCGGTCTGCGAGTACATGAAGATGATAACGGTTGATAAGGTGCTCAATTCCCTAAGGGAGGAAGTCTACGAGGTCAGGGTTCCCGAGGATATTGCTCGGAAGGCCAAGAAATCGATAGACAGGATGCTTTACATCTCGGCTCAGTGACGCTTTCTAGAATGTCATGTGCACTCCGAGACTGAACTCATGGTTGAGGTTGGAGTCGTTGCCAAAGCCCCCGGAGTAGCCGACGAAAGTTTTCGTCCGGCTGCCGATGTTGGCAGTAAGGCCGCCGCCGGCGTTTACCCATTCATTCGGCGGTTTGAAACCCGGGAGAGTAAAGCGGCCGGACATGGTGTTCGATCCCGCGGTAACCGAGACGGAATCGTCATTAAGCTCTCTCTCGTAAGACACGCGGAGGTATGGCAACAGCCTTTCGCCTAGACCTAGATTTCCCTTGAACTGATAACCCGCTCTCGCAAGTAGGGAGTCGCGTTCAAAGTCCGAGAAGTTCATCGAGGTGGACATGGAGCCGATTTCACTGTAGCCGTCGATTTTCTGATTAAGCCATCCGAGTCCCAGGAACAGATTATGTCTGTATCTCTCGGATGTGCTCGAAACCCAGCCCACTTCAACATCGGTTCCGAACTGATAGGAGCTTGTGGAGCCATGCTCCGCGCGTAGCGCCGCTCCGAGCCGGATCGAACGGTTGATGTCAATAGATGTCCTGCCCCCGTTAAAGGCGCCGCTTAGGTAAAAAACGTCGTAAACAAGGGTGCCGTGCAGCGAGCCTGTCACAACGATGCTGTCAATGCTTGCGCCCGAGAGATCATTGTCGTGGTTCCCAAGGCTCAATGCCGCGCCCAGGTAAAGCCCATCCCCGATGCGGTAGTCGGTGCCCAGGGTGAGCACATGCATTTCGGCCTGCGTTTTGCCCAGATGGGGCAGGGATTCGAGATTGTGTCTGCCTATCAGGCCCCTCGCGTAGCTGTGCCATTTCCCGGCCGAGCGGTCAGACCCGAGATAAAGCATCCGCTCCGTAAATACGGCGTCGCGGTGCGCCCTAGCAACTTCCACTCCTGCCTCCCCTCCAAGCGATACCTGGACCGGGGCCGCGAGGGTGGAGATTACCGTGTTTGCAACCGCCGCGTGAACCGCTCCGCTGGGATGGGAATCGTCCGCGAAAAGATAAGTCTCGTCAGTTTTGGGAGGTGAGAGGTAGCCTGAGTCGGTCGGGCCGCATACCAGTGACTCCAGTCCGCCGCCAGGGCGCAGGGGGTTTGAACCGGGAGCGCAGGCTATATCATCGGTGTTTGTGAATCCGTAGTTTCCGGGATTTTCAGTTATCTCGTCCATCAGGGCGGAGACATTTACGGGAATGATTCCGCGCTCCAGAGAAGCAAGACCCGTGTCCAGCGCTTCGTTGTAGGCGCGGGTCAGGGCTGAGAGTCCTGCCGCGGCCGCGGCTCCGCCGCGCCGGGCGCTTAAGGTTTTTCCGCGGTCGGGCAGGTTCAGCACCACGACGTAACGCGCGCCGGCGTCCTGGAGGCCTCGGATCTGATCTATGTATGCTTCCGCCGCTTTCAACGTGTCTTCAAGAGCGTTCTGGGGATCAGACTGGTTCTCCCCGGCTACGGCGCTTATGTCGTTTGCGCCGCCCCAGATCATGTAGAGCGCGTCTGGACCCGCGCTTGAGCCCGAGAGATGCTGGCTGATCTGCTGCCGCGTCGTGGGCACGGGATTCTCACAGGCAACGTCCGGGTCTACGCAGGCGCCTCCCTAGGAATAGTTCGTCCCGCCGGCGAGCGAATTGACTGCCGATGCTCCGAAGGCTTCGGCCACGATTTCAGCCCAGACCGGGTCGGGATTCGTGGTGAAGCTTGTGCCGTCCGGAATATTGAATCCGCGAGACTTGGCAACAGGCGCGTAAGACTGGACGATATTTCCTGAGTCGCTCAAGCTGTCGCCGAATGTGACGACGGAACTGAAAGTTTGCGCCCGGCTGCCGATGCCAAACCCTGACAGGAACAAAACGGCAACGGCAAAAAGCAGATATCGCAACATTGAGAGTTCTCCTCTGGATTCCGTTTTCAGACTTGATTTTACCATACAAATAAAGACGGATTCCGGCAACCTGTTTTCCCGGGCGCGGCGCGCGGGTCAGTATCCCTGCGCCAATCCTCCCGGGTGCCTGGGATCGGCTGCTCCGAGAAAGAGCCCTTCTGTCTTCGCCACGCCCTGGGCGCTCCCCATCGGGCCGGTTCTTTTCACCTCGTATCCTTTTTGCCGCAGCCTGGCCTCCAAGTCTTTCCCTGTTTCCCTTTCCACGTACAGGGTATCGGGGAGCCACTGGTGGTGTATCCTCGGGGCCGATGTGGCCTCCCGGATGCTCATCTTGTGATCAATCACGTTCAGAATGACCTGAAGCACGGAAGTTATTATTCTGCTCCCTCCACGGCCCCCCGTCGCGAGAAGAAATTCTTCGCCGTTAAACACGATGGTCGGCGTCATGGAGCTCAGCATTCTTTTGCCGGGGGCAATGGAGTTCTTTTCACCGCCGATGAGACCGTATGCGTTCGGCGTTGCGGGTTTTGCCGAGAAATCATCCATTTCGTTGTTAAGCAGTATCCCTGTTCCCGCCACGGCGAGACCCGAGCCGTAGGCGAAATTAAGCGTGTACGTGTTTGAAACCACGTTTCCGAACCTGTCGGCTACGGTGAAGTGGGTGGTGTCAGTGCCTCCGGCGGGGGGTGGTGAGCCCGGCTTTACGTATATGCTCGGAGTCGCTTTTTGGGGATTGACGCGGTTTGCCAGGCGTTTTGCGTACTGTTTTGAGACAAGATGTGCTGTGGGAACGGGGGAGAAGTCCGGATCGCCCAGATGTTCTGATCTGTCCGCGTAGGCAAGCTTCATGGTCTCCGAGAGAATATGGATGTAGCGCGCGGAATTATGGCCGTATTGCGAGAGGGGGTAGCGCTCGAGAATGTTAAGCATCTGGATAAGATGGACCCCGCCCGAGCTTGGAGGCGGCATCGAGTGGATACTGTAGCCCCTGTAACTTCCGGTCACCGGTTCTCTTATGAGAGCCTCATAAGAGGTAAGGTCCCGTTCGGTTATGAGGCCTCCCTCTTTTTTCATGTAAGCCGTGATTTTTTTCGCTATCGTCCCTCTGTAAAACGCCCCGGGACCGTTTTTGCTTATTTCCTTGAGGCTCCACGCAAGGTTTTTCTGCCTGAGGATTTCTCCCTCCCGGGGCGGCTCTCCGTTGTTTTTGAAAAAAATCTCCATGCTCTCGCCTGATTTTTTCAAGCGCCCTTTTGCTTTCAGAAGCGATTTTCTGAGTTCCGGCGTAACCGCAAATCCCTCCTCCGCGAGCCTTATTGCCGGCGCAAGAACCTTTTCAAGCGGCATGGTCCCGTATTTTTCAAGGGCCAGCGAAAGCCCCGCGACCGTTCCCGGAACCCCGCAGGAATAGATGCTGTGCCGTGCCCGCTCCGTGTCAACCTCTCCGGTCTCATCGAGGAACATGTTGCGCGTGGCTTTAAGCGGAGCTTTTTCCCTGTAATCTATGGCGACTGTCCGTCCCGTTTTGCTCAGATGCACCAGCATGAATCCGCCGCCCCCGAGGTTTCCGGCTCTCGGGTGAGTGACCGCGAGGGCGAATCCGACGGCGACCGCTGCATCAACGGCGTTTCCGCCTTCCTTGAGTACGGAGAGCCCGACGAGGGTAGCGATCTGCTCCTCGGATACAACCATCCCGTTTCGAAAAGATGTGGATTCCGCCGTACTTTTATTTAAATAACCGGGTTCCGCGCGGGCGGAAGAGAGTGCGACGGATAAAACAAGACAGAGTATGAAGGCGTGTTTAAGGATCAAGTCCGCGGGCATATTAAGCGACCGGGGAGTGTTCAGAAAGACACTCCATACCTGTAGCGCTTCGACATGTTCATCCTGTCTTCGCAGATCTTTATCTTTTTGGAATAAAATGCCTTTTCGAAAGAGTCCTCGGCAAGGCCGATCGCGCGGTTGAAATTCGATATCGCGTCTTCGTACTTATGAAGCTGGAAATGAAGATTTCCAAGAGTTGAATACAGAAGATCGTGCGAGCGGAGATCCTCAACCCCGCGTATTCCCCCTATGACGCGAAGACCTTCCTGCGCCCCTCGGGTTTTGGAAATAGCAATTGCTTTTTGAAGTTCGACAAGCGGACAGTAGTTGCACGCCAGGTACTTGTCGTAAAGTGAGATAATCCGGTCCCAGTTCGTGTCTCCGTATTTTCTGGCTAGAGAGTGAACGGCGTCAACGCCTGCCTTCAGGTGAATCTCCGTCACCTCTTCTCCTTCTTCAGCCGAGAGGGCAAGGTGCTCAAATCCCCTTTTGATCATGTCCCTGTCCCAAAGCTCCCTGTTCTGCTCCTTTATCCCAAGCGGTCTTCCGTTGCCGTCGTTCATGGTCTGAAGTCTCGAGGCGTTTAGCAGCATGAAGGATACGAGGGCGTGAACCCTGGGTTTTTTCGTTGCGGGGAAATCAAGCAGCATTTCGCCAAGCCTTATCGCGGAAAAGCACAAGGAGGCGACCGGGGGCATTGCCTTGCGGATACCGTTTTGGCCGAGGCTGAAAATCTCGTATATGTTCTTGGTCACCACCCCGAGATTTTTCTCCATATCGGCCCCGGTCAGCCGAACGGCCGCTTCGGCGATCTTCTTTTTCTCCGAAGCGAGCTGCTCTTCGAGGGCCTTCTCGTTTCTCTCCAGTATCCTGGCGAGAGAAGAGCAGGAAAAGCCGCAGAGCACGTTCAGTACGAGATATTTCTGGATGGAGCTTTCAACTCCGGGCGCGCACAGGGCGAAAAGCATCTTAACCTGGTTTTTCGCCACTTCCTCTTTATCTGGAAAGGGGAGCTGAAATCCCGATACGTCGATCCTTCTCTTCGCACCGTTTGCTCTGGAGAGATAGTTTATCTTCCTGCAGAAAAGCTTGTTTGAGTTCTCCGTTATATCAGCCCACACCGCGCTCTGGGGATCCTGGGGAATTCCGTCTTTTCCCCATCTGGCCCTCATCTTCTCAAAAGAGTTGGCGCATACTCTCTGCACGTGCTCAAGGCTCTCGTAGCCGAAAACCTTCACGAGCGTGGAAACAATCGCTCCGTAGTCACTTATAAGCTGTTTTGTAATCTGCCTGTTTACTTCAGGCCGGTTGTATTTTATTCCCAATTGTCCGCTTCCTTCCCCACTGCGGAGAACGTTTTAATCTACAAACGGACTAAAATACATACCGGAGCTTGAAAGTAAAGATCGCCAGAGTTTTCGCTTATTCACCCTCTCTTGAGGCGAGTTCCCTGTCGAGAATCAGAAGTGCTGCGGGATTGTCCTCTGCGAGCTTCAGCTGCTCAACGACTTCCTCGGCGCTTTTCTCCTCCTCGACCTGTTCTTCTATGAACCAGTGGAGCATTACTAAAGTTGCCTGATCGTTTTTCGAGGCGGCGAGATCATAAATGTTGTTTATCATTCCCGTAACCTCCCTTTCATGCTCCAAAACCTCCTCGAACATTTCAAGGAACGCTCCGAACTCAGAGGGAGGCTGCTCTATCGAATCAAGGGTTACCCTGCCGCCCCTGTCGATCAGATAATCAAAGAACTTCAACGCGTGCACAAGCTCCTCTTCGCTCTGCTTGCGAAGCCAGCTCGCGAAACCGGAAAAGTTTTTGGATTCACAATAGGCGGACATCGAAAGATATAGATAGGATGAATAGTACTCGTTTCTTATCTGCGTGTTTATTGCGTCCTGTACGTCACTGTCAATCATTTTTATTCCTCCTTGGTTTCTCGTTCTGCTATCTTTAATGATACCCTGCTTGTTAAAAATTACTACTAAATGGTAATTATTTCCAATAAGAGCCCTGCCCGATTATGACTGGCGCTCTGCATGCTGTATAATAACAGGGTTGTAAATATCCGAACCTGTATTATATACTCTAAATAGGATTATTGAGGAGGAGAAAATGTCAGATCCCGAAAACGTTAACGAAAAAGTCCTTCCACTCCTTCCACTTCGCGACGTAGTTATATACCCCTACATGCTGGCCCCTCTTTTCGTGGGCAGGGAAAAATCCATCAAGGCTCTTGAGGAGGCGGCTAAGGGCAGCAAGGAAATATTCCTTTCGGCGCAGAAAGACGCGAAGGTGAACGAACCTGGGAACGAGGATATGTACAGAATCGGGACCATCGGAACGATAGTTCAGATGCTCCGGCTTCCCGACGGCACCGTGAAGGTTCTTGTCGAGGGCAAAAAGAGGGCCTCAATATCCGGCTTTGTTTCTCACAAGGACATGTTTGTCGTAAAAGTAAAGGAGATAGAGGAACCTTCGGGGGAAAGCGTCGAGGTTGAAGCGCTCATGCGTTCGGCGACCAAGCTTTTCGAGGATTACGTGAAACTCAACACGAAGATCCCCTCGGAAACCCTCGTGACTTTCATGTCCATTGACGAACCGGGCAAGCTCGGCGACACGGTCGCTTCGCATCTTAGCATGAAGCTTTCGGACAAGCAGGAGATTCTCGAGGTTCTCCATCCGCTCGAGAGGCTGGAGAAGCTTTGCGAGAAGATGCAGTCCGAGCTCGAGATACTCCAGATGGAAAAGCGCATAGGAAAAAGGGTCAAAAAGCAGATGGAGAAGGCCCAGAGGGAGTATTACCTCAACGAGCAGATGAAGGCAATTCAGAAGGAGCTCGGCACGGGAGATGACCTTAAAAGCGAAATAGACGAGTTTGAGGAAAAGCTTCGTGAGAAGGAGCTTCCCGAGGATGTTGAGCAGAGGGTAAAAAGAGAGATAAACAAGCTTCGCCTGATGTCCTCCATGTCGGCCGAGGCTACTGTGGTGAGAAACTATATCGACTGGCTTTTGGATCTGCCGTGGATAAAGGAGAAGACCGAGGACCGTCTTGACATCGAGGAAGCCGCATCGATTCTCGACGAGGATCACTACGGCCTTGAAAAACCCAAGGAGAGAATACTTGAATATCTGGCGGTTAGGGTTCTAGCCGAGAAGCTTAAGGGCCCGATAATCTGTTTCGTAGGACCCCCGGGCGTGGGAAAGACCTCTTTGGCCAAGTCCATAGCGCGCGCAATGGGCCGCAAGTTCGTCAGGACGTCTCTTGGCGGGGTAAGGGACGAGGCCGAGATAAGGGGACACAGGAGGACCTACATAGGAGCCCTTCCAGGCAAGATCATACAGGGAATGAAAAAGGCCGGAACCGTAAATCCTGTCTTTCTCCTCGACGAGATCGACAAGCTTGGGATGGATTTCAGGGGAGATCCGGCTTCGGCGCTTCTTGAGGCCCTTGACCCTGAGCAGAACTCAAATTTCAACGATCATTACATCGAGGCCGACTACGACCTCTCGAAGGTGATGTTCATAATGACGGCGAACGTGCTGCACACGATTCCCTGGGCACTTCAGGACCGAATGGAGATAATCCGTCTTCCCGGATACACGGAGCAGGAGAAACTCCAGATAGCCAGGAAATTCCTTATAGGGAAGCAGAAGAATGATCATGGCCTTAACGACCACAAGGTGACCATAAAGAACGAGGCCCTTCTGCAGATCATAAGAAGGTACACGAAGGAAAGCGGCGTGAGGAACCTGGAGAGGGAAATAGCGGCGCTTTGCAGGAAGGTTGCGAGGGAGATCGTTGAGAAGAAAAAGACCAAGGGAGTCAACATCACCGCCAAGAATGTCGGTAAGTACCTCGGCACTCCCAAGTACGAGTACGGGGAGATTGAGCAGACCGACCAGGTGGGAGCCGCCACGGGGCTTGCGTGGACGGAGCTTGGAGGGGAGCTTCTTACGATAGAGGTTTCCATTGTTCCCGGTAAAGGGAATTTCACCGTCACCGGCAAGCTCGGCGAGGTGATGCAGGAATCCGCGCGCGCGGCGATGAGCTACGTGAGGAGCCGGGCGCAGCGCTTGGGACTTGAAAGGCTTTTCTATCAGAACGTGGATATACACATTCACGTTCCCGAGGGAGCCACTCCCAAGGATGGGCCGAGCGCCGGCATAGCGATAGCGAGCGCCATTACGAGCGCCATTACGAGAAAGCCCATAAACAGGGAAATCGCAATGACGGGAGAGATCACGCTTCGCGGAAGAGTGCTTACCATCGGGGGGCTCAAGGAGAAAATCCTCGCCGCCCACAGGGGCAGGGTGAAGGAAGTGCTGATTCCCGTAGAGAACAAGAAAGACATTGAGGACATACCGGAGAACGTGAGAAAAGAGGTAAAAATAACTCCAGTGGAACATATGGACGAAGTTGTTGAAAAGGTACTTCTCTCGGATGAGCCTGTGCTCAAGAACTTCGTTGTTCCCAAGGCCGGTTACCCCCTCGAGGCCGACCCGGTGCCGAAGAGCATAAACTGAAGGCAACCAGTTGCTTAGTGTTTCAAAAGCCCCGAGGCGGTCGCTGCCGCTTCGGGGCTTTTTGGTTTAGGGAAGATTCGTAAAGTGAAGCCATACATAAAAGGAAGGGGATCCCAGGAGAACCCCGCGGGAAGGTTCGAGCGGATTGATTTTGTTGCGGACGAGGATACGCCCGTCGCTGACGGCGCCCCCAGAACCGTTTACTACAGGGACCGGACGAAAACCATAATCTCCTACAACCAGAGTCCCGATGTTTCCTTTGACGCGAGCATCAATCCCTACCGGGGATGCGAGCACGGATGCGTTTACTGCTACGCAAGGCCCACGCACGAATACCTGGGGCTCTCCGCGGGGCTTGATTTCGAAACAAAGATTTTCGTAAAGCAAAATGCCCCCGAGCTTCTGAGAAAGGAGCTTCGCGCGGCGAAATGGGTTCCTAAGCCGATAGCGATAAGCGGGGTTACCGACTGCTATCAGCCGGCGGAAAAGCATTTTCAGATAACGAGAAAATGCCTCGAGGTTCTGAGGGAATTCCAAAACCCGGTCGGGATAATAACTAAACACTATCTGGTGACCCGCGATATTGATATTCTCTCCGACATGGCCAGAATCGGTTGCGCGAGCGTGGTTATCTCCGTCACGACGCTTGACGGCGAACTTTCAAGAAAGATGGAACCCAGAGCGTCGCATCCCGAATACAGGCTCAGGGCAATAGCCAGGCTTGCGGACGCCGGCATTCCCGTGACGGTGCTCATAGCTCCGGTGATTCCCGGACTAACTGACCATGAGATTCCGGAGATAATGAAAGAAGCTTCGTCCCGCGGAGCGGTCGACGCGGGTTACGTGATGCTCCGGCTTCCCTACGGAGTTGCCGACATATTCTCCGAGTGGCTTGGGCGCCACTACCCCGACAGAAAGAAAAAGATACTGGGGCGAATCGAGTCTATGAGGGACGGAGACCTTAGCTCTTCTGAGTACCGCGTCCGGATGAAGGGCAAGGGGATTTTCGCGGAGCAGACCGAAAGGATCTTTCGCGTGGCTTACGGGAAGTTCGGTTTTGGGAGAAGGAAGGCGCCTCTTGATGTTTCCCGCTTCAGAAGAGGCGGGCCCGCCCAGCTCGAGCTTTTCTGATAAGCCGTGTGAAAAAAGGGAGGCAGCCTATCTTACCTCCTCAAGCTTCTCAATCAGTTCCTTTATTTCCTTTGACTTTATTTTCATGCTTACCTTGTTAACGATTAACTTCGCGCTTACCTCCGCTACCACTTCCACTATCTCAAGGTCGTTTTTCTTAAGGGTTTCTCCCGTGGCCGTAAGATCAACTATAGCGTCGCAAAGCCCTATTATGGGGGCAAGCTCAACCGAACCGTAGAGTTTTATGACTTCCGTGCTTATGCCTTTTTTGTTGTAGAAATCGCTTGCGATCTTCGGGTACTTTGTCGCGATCCGCAAGGATGCCTTGCCCGATTTCTCAAAGCCCTTCGGAGCGGCGACTACCATCTTGCATTTTCCTATTCTGAGGTCAAGAGGCTCGTAGAGGCCGCAGTCCTGCTCCATTAGCGTGTCCTTGCCGACTATTCCGCAGTCCGCGGCGCCGTACTCGACGTAGGAGGTGACGTCTGTGGGTCTCACTATAAGCAGCCTCATCCCCGCCTCTTCGAACTCGAATATGAGTTTTCTCGAATCCTTTATTATCTCCGTTATGTCTATCGAGACCTTCTTGAAGAGATCAACGGTCTCCTCAAGCAGCCTACCCCTGGGCATCGCTATGGTTATCACTCTTTTTCCCTCCAGATGCTGGCTCCAACTGACCGCAGTTTTTCATCAAGTTTCTCGTATCCCCGGTCAAGATGGTAGATTCTCGACACTTCCGTCCTGCCGGCGCCGCAAAGCCCCGCCAGCACGAGCGAGGCGCTCGCCCGAAGATCGCTTGCCATGATGGGGGCGCCCATCATTTCCCGGACACCTCTTACCACGGCGCTGTTTCCGACAAGCTTTATGTCCGCGCCCATCCTCCGCAGTTCGGCGGTGTGCATGAACCTCTGCGGAAATATGTTCTCCGTTATTACGCTCATTCCGTCGGCAACGCACATGAGTATCATCATCTGGGCCTGCATGTCGGTCGGGAATCCCGGATAAGGGAGCGTAGAGAAGTCTATGCTTTTTATCTTCCCTGTGCCCCGCACCCTGATGGAGTTCCCATTTTTTTCTATTTCCGTTCCCGTCTGAAGCAGTTTCCCCGTGAGCGCCCCAAGGTGCTCGAACCTGCAGTTCCTGATCACGAGATCGCTTTCATTAAGGGCGGCGGCTATCATCAGCGTCCCCGCCTCTATCCTGTCGGGCATTACGCTGTAGCCCCTCAGCGGACCGAGCGAACTTACCCCCGTTATCGTTATTATATCCGTTCCGGCCCCTTCTATTTTCGCTCCCATCAGATTGAGGGCGTTTGCCAGATCCACCACTTCGGGTTCGCATGCGGCGTTCAGTATGACGGTCTCTCCTTCGCAGACGCTTGCAAGCAACATTATGTTTTCGGTCCCCGTAACGGTCGAGAGATCGAAGGGCACGGTGGTTCCCTCAAGTTTTTTCGCGACGGCGCTTACGTACCCGTCCTCAAGCTGCACCGACGTCCCGAGGATTCGAAGCCCCTTTATGTGCTGATCAATTGGCCTCTCTCCTATCGCGCATCCTCCGGGAAGCGAGACTTCGGCTTTTTTAAACCTGGCCACAAGCGGTCCCAGAACCAGCACGGAAGCCCTCATCGTCTTTACCAGATCGTAGGGGGCCTTGTAGCGGTCAATGGTTGTTGAGTCAACGAGCAGTTCACCGTCCGCGTACTCGCATCTCGCGCCCAGAGTTTCGAGGAGCTTCATCATGGTCCGCACGTCCGCCAGATCCGGCACGTTCGAGATGGTGTTCTCCCCGTCGTTAAGTATGCAGGCCGCCATTATGGGAAGGACGGCGTTTTTCGCTCCGCCGACCGACACCTCTCCGCAAAGCCTGTTTTTCCCTTCTATTACTATTTTTTCCAAGTTGCCCTCACTACCCTTTCGATGCCGGCTATATCGGTCTTGAAGTCTATATCAGAAAAACCGTTTCTGCTGATTATTCTCTCCGCGGACTCGGCCTGCCCGGCTCCGATTTCAAGAAGCAGAAAACCGCCTTCGCGAAGAACGCCGCCCGCCGCGGACGCTATCTTCCTTATGCATGCAAGTCCATCCTCCCCGCCGAGAAGCGCCACCGAGGGTTCGTAATGCCTTATTTCCCCCGGAAGTTCCTCGTATTGCGCCGCGGAAACGTAGGGGGGATTTGAAACTATCATGTCAAACGAGGATTCCGCGAAGCAGCACAGGATATCTGAATTTACAAAACCTACGCTTGCGCCGTGCGTGCGTGCGTTCTCTGCCGCTACCCCGAGTGCCGAGGCGGATATGTCGGAGGCGAAAACCTCGCAGCCGTGCGATTCAAGAAAGAGCGTCACTGCAAGACACCCGCTTCCAGTTCCGAGATCAAGAACGCGGGGATTTTTCATCAGCCCCGCGGTCTCTATAGCGAGTTCCGCTAGCGTTTCCGTCTCCGGTCTCGGTATCAGGACTTCGGGAGTAACGACAAAAGGCCTCGAGCAGAATTCCCGTCTGCCGGTAACGTACGCAAGAGGTTCTCCGCGCAGGCGGCGGCCAACCAGCCTTTTAAAGGCTTCGCCGCGGCCGGGGTCAACCAGTCTTTGCGGATGAGCGTAAAGTTCAACCGGGTCGGCGCCAAGACTTCTTGCGAGTATCGCTTTTGCCTCTATTCCCGGACACTCAAAGCCGCTTTTCTCGAAGCTTTTTCTTCCTTTGAGGTAAAGTTTCTTCAGTTCCATCTGAGCTTGAAGCAATGAGTGTATACGCAGAAGGCGCGTTTTCAAGTTCATATTCCCAGATTTTGCCGCCGCGCCGGCCGAGGATTACAATCGGCGCATGTTTATGATAAACTCAGGTAAGAGCTTGTTCAGAAAAACAGACCAGGAGGTAATAAGATGAAAACGCATATGGAGAAAGAGGGAAAATGCTTCTGGAAGGGGAAGATGGCCTTTTTTGCCTCTGTATTGTTGCTGATTGCCCTTTTTTCTCACACTCCCGAATCCCGCGCCCATAATTATACCGATATCCCGATCCGCCAGGGGTATGAGAACAATCATGCCGCGGACAGCGTGAAAGCAGAAGATGTCGAGGCCGGGGACATGGAGGGAATGCGGGAACTTGTTCTGCACGCGAGAGCCCACATAAAGCAGCTGGCGGATTACTCAGGCGGCCTCGCTCCCTTTCTTCGGAAAATTGAGAAGGAAGGAGGGGACTGGCGCAAGGACGGAATATACATCTTCCGGATGAGTGACGAAGGTACAATACAGCCGCCCCATCCTCGTTATCCCCTCGCCCAGGGAGGAAACCTGAACGAGTACGCTCCCATGGGGAAGCTCAGAGGAAATCTTGAAGACGCGGAAAAGGGGACGGCGGAATGTGTCGGATATGAATTTGAGGGCGAGACGAGGGCTGCGTGTGCCGTTTCTTCCGACCTGGAATTCCAGTACCTTGCGAACCCGATCCCGACTGTTCTGGTAGCCGGGCTTGACCACGATTTTGAAGATGTTTCGTTTTCTGGATTGCAATGCCCTTATCGTGATCCAGAAACAAGCGCCGTTGATGTGGTGGACAGGGACACGCTTAAGGAATTCGTGGACGAGTTTGCCCGGTTCTATGTCGAGCTGGTTAACCGTCCGGGCGGCACGTCAAATTTTATCGACTCGCTTAACTGCTTCAGGGTTCTGCCCTGGAAGAGAGGTTCTGTTTATCTTTTTGCCATGACCGAGGATACTCGGCTTGTTGTCCTAAACGGCAACACTCCATCTCTTGAAAACAGGAGCCTGAATGTCGTTGATGCCAATGGAACCAATGTCGGGGACCTGATCGTAAGCGCCCTTGAGGACAAGGATTCATATGAAGGGGTCTTTGTCGAGTATCTCTGGGATGACCCGACGGATGATGTTCCCGCGATAACAGAAGAGGGCAGGGCCCCGGGCGATGTGCCGAAGTTAAGCTATGTCGTCAAGACTCCGCTTGGAGTCAGCGGACGCCAAATCATCTGGGGTTCCGGCATTTATCCCGAAACGGCGGGTGACGGCGGCGGATGCGCGGTCGCGGGAACCTCCCCTGGGAACAAAGATGCCTTGTTCATCCTGCTTGTGGCGGCGTCATCCGTGTTTTTCGTGACTTTTTGCGGAAACCGTTTCAAGGGGAAATGAGTACGGCCCGCGGCGGGATTTCCGGTCGCTTTTGTATTGATAGCGGATGTTGTGGAATCCGGATGAGCCTGAAAGACAGAATAGACGAGGTGGAAGGGAGAATCGCCGAAGCGTGCCGCAGATCAGGGAGAAGGCGCGGCGAGCTGCGTCTTGTGGCCGTGTCCAAGAAGTTCCCCCTTGAAGTAATTTCCGAGGCCGCCGGCCTCGGGCTTCGTGATTTCGGGGAGAATTACGCCCAGGAGCTTCGCGACAAGCAGAGGGAAGCCGGAAGCGGTATCGCCACGCTTCGCTGGCACTTCATTGGTGCCTTGCAGAGAAACAAGGTGAAGTACGTTATTGGCAAGGCGGATCTTGTGCACGCAGTTGACAACATAGCCCTTGTGGCGGAGCTTGATAAAAGGGCGGCGGTTCGCGGCATCCGCGTGCGCGCGCTTGTGGAAATAAACGGGGGAGAAAAGAGCAAAAACGGAATCAGAGGGAGCGGACTTCGGGAGTTTCTCGAAAGCGCCTCGGGATTCAGGAACGTTTCACTTGAGGGACTCATGATGATGCCCCCTTATTTTGAGGACCCCGAGATGAGCAGGCCGTGGTTCTCTGAACTGAGGGAGATGAGAGACAGGGTAGCGGGAGAGTTTCCCGGCATACAGGAGCTTTCAATGGGCATGAGCAACGATTTCGAGGTGGCGATTGAAGAAGGTGCGACTATTCTCAGGATCGGCACCGCGCTTTTTGGTCCGAGGCCTGGGTGAACTAGAAAATGAAAAAGACGGCATTTATAGGAGCGGGGAACATGGCCGAGGCGATGGTGAGGGGACTTCTCGCCTCGGGAAGCTTTAGCAAAAAGGACGTAACGCTCTCAGACGTAGACCCCGAGAGACTCTCTTGCCTGTCCTCGCGCTACGGAGTCGCGACCGCCTCCGATAACCGCGAAGCGGTAAAAAAGTCCGATATAGTTGTTTTTTCCGTAAAACCCCAGGTAATTCCCGAGGTCTGCGGGGAAGTGCGAAACATCGCCACCAAAGACAAGCTCTATGTGTCGATCGCTGCCGGGGTAGGTTATTCTTCCATAAAAAAACTTATCGGAAGGGAGATAAAGCTCGCGCGGGTTATGCCCAACACCCCGAGTCTCGTGCTTGAGGGGGCATCCTGCGTATATTTCGGGGAAGGGTTCTCCGGTGAGGAAGAGGATCTGGTTCTCGAAATCCTAGGCTCCTTGGGAAAAGCCTTTCGGGTTGAGAGCGAGAGCCTCATGGATGCCGTTACTGCCCTTTCCGGAAGTGGTCCCGCGTTTGTATCGATTTTCATCGAGGCGCTTTGCGACGGCGCGGTTAAAATGGGACTTTCGAGAAAGCTCGCAACGGACCTTGCTGCGCAGACAGTTCTGGGCACCTCGAAAATGATTCAGGAAGGCGCCGCGCACCCTGCCGAGATAAAGGACATGGTCACGTCGCCCGGGGGAACCACGGCAAGCGGGATTCATTCACTTGAGCGAGGCGGTTTCCGGGCTGCTGTGATATCTGCTATCGAGTCCGCGGCCAGACGTTCCGCGGAACTTTCAGGAGAGGAGGACTGACATGGAAATATTAGGAGGCAATTTCTTAAGGGCCATCGCCGAAGTGGTGGACATACTTCTTAGTGTTTACATATGGCTCATAGTGGGACGGGCGATACTTTCATGGGTGAATCCCGACCCGTATAACCCCATAGTGAGGTTTCTTTACTCGGCCACGGAGCCGGTTCTGGGTTTTGCCAGAAGATACATCCCTCCCATCGGGGGCTCATTAGACCTCAGTCCCATAGTGGTTCTGCTTCTGATAGTCTTCATAAAGCGCGCCGTCGTCAACTCTCTTTTCCAGATGGCGGCCGGTTTGTAATTGCGTGAAGGATTCTGGGAAGTGAAAATTACAAGACTGGAACCGATTTTTTGCCAAAACTGCACCAGTTTGGATACTAAACTTAGCTAAATTAGTATAATCTTAGTATTTCTATCTCCCTTATATTCTTATATATTGAACGATCCCATTTTGTTTCCTTGTTTAAAGAGAGAGGATTAATATGAAGCTTCCCCTTGAGCCGCCGCCGTTTGAGGAACTGTTCGCAGAGGTGATTCAAAGCGGCGAGTATATGGAACTTTCGGAACGCTTTTATGGAAACGTTCCCAAAAAATATCTGCGCTGGGATCAACTGAGGCATCGCCAGATTCCCGATGGTCTTACCCTCAGGCAATGGTGGCATTTCATAAAAATTCAAAGAGTAGCTGCCTCTAAAAAAGTTACGCTTCCAGACAAGCAGGGAAATCTTTTCAGTTACAACACGACCGAATCAATATCCCAAGTGCTGCATGGAATTGATATGGAGTCCGGAGGCTCAATCCAGATAGAGGATAAAAGTATAGGTCCTCATACAAGGGACCGGCACCTTGTCCGCTCGCTTATAGAGGAAGCTATTACATCAAGCCAGATTGAGGGTGCTTCGACAACTCGTTTAGTGGCTAAGAACCTGATACAGACAGGACGGAAGCCTAGCCCGCATTTCTCACCGCATAGGGATATGGAAGGGTTTTTAGGGTCAGCAGCCATG